>JAAUUT010000172.1 GCA_012031035.1 Candidatus Altimarinota bacterium
GATGGTTATAATTTGACCCCTCCAACTCCCTGCCCTCTGTCCCCCCTTGTAAAGGGGGGAGGGCGGGGGAAGGGGCTAGATTCCCCCCTTGCTTCGGGGGGATTAAGGGGGGTAAAGCCAAAAATCAAGCTTTCATCGGAGTCAAATAATTCTACTTGTGGTAGTGCTGTTTCTCCCACTGCCGTAACGCGAATGGTACTTGCATCTTGATTATTAACCGTAACTTCGCTAATTCCTTCTATTGGCTTTTCTGCTCGAAATGGCTTACCATCTAGCAGTTGTAATTGTGCGTTGGGAATATCGACAATAAAATTGTTGCCAGAGCTTATATTATTCGGTTGTAATTGTTCGGCGCTTTGGGGTGGCGTTTGTAAAAGTAATTCGATTCCTGTTTCTGTTGGGTTGAGTTGTACGCCTGTTACAGGAATGATTTGACCCTCAATAACCTCCTCCGACTCCTCCCTTGTAAAAGGGGGAGAGGTGGAAGGAGCAGACGTAGGTTGTTGTACCAATAAATCGGCAGCACGGCTAGAAACTTTTTCTAACTGGTGAACTCGGCGTATTTCAACCCTTGGCGAACGATGTCTCGTTCTTTCTTCTGCTAAACTCGCTTGAACCAATAAAACTGAAAATATACTGGCGATCGCAATTCGTTGCCCCCAATCTGACATCTTCCTCACACCCTAGTTAAATCGAGCAGTTGATTTTTAAGAATTAATCTCAATAAACCTTACTAGACTTTTAGAAATGAGGAAAGCAAATTGAACGATCGCAGGAACTTTTTTTTGAATGCTAGAAGAAACGTTTATGTTGTTGATAGTCTTTGGGATTGCGCCCAAACTTTTTCTTGAATGCAATAGCAAAATAGCTGCGACTGGCAAATCCTATTGTTTGCCCTACTTCGCTTACATTCATGTCTCCAGTTTCCAATAGTTGACGTGCCTGTTCTAACCGATAATCGTGCAAGTAGCCAAAAACCGTCGTGCCAAATACTTGACGAAATCCTTGTTTGAGCGTGCGATCGCTCAAGCATACCTGCTGTGCCAGAGAGACTAAAGAAGGTGGATTATGCAGGTTTTGTAATAAAATGGCTTTAGCTCGGTAAATTCTTTCTACTGTTTCTGGTTTTAGAGATTGGGGAGCGCGGCGAGCGCTTGTTTGCATCTCATCTTCTTCGTTCAAGGTTAAGCTAACTAACTCTAGTGCTTTTGCCTCCATATAGATTCGCTTGGTAATACCTCGATAAGGACATCGTAGGATGTGCGACAGCACGTTTTGCATAATAGGCGTGAGGGTGGCAACGCGAGTATAGTATTCTCGATCTATCGGTCGAATTAGCGATCGCAGTTCGGCAGTGAATTGTTCGGTCGAATTGCTAAAAAAAGATTGAAAAATTTCTGGCTCGATACATATTGTTACTTCTAGAGCTTTTTGCTCTGGGCCATCTATCTTTCCTCTAGGCGTACAACCACTGCCATAAATTGCATATTCCTTGTCACTAACTGTCGCGTATTTATCTTCATGCTCTCCGAAAAGGTGAAAATGATACTCTATAAAATTATGACTTTCAGGGCAGTTTATAATCAGGCGATCGCGCAGACGTATATTGTAGATTTCTAAATTCAATCCTGGGCGCAGTTCTAGAAAACGAAAATATCCTTGCCCTAATTGCTTGGGATATTTACAGGTTACATCCAACGGGTCGAATGGGTCGTGTTGGGCAGTTTCTTCAGCTTCTTCCATTAATTCTAAGAAAGCTTGTTCTGAAATAGTGATGGTCATGGCAATATGATGAGAGGTTCTAAATAGAAAATATTCTCATCTTTTTAAGTAGGATGTTGTATAAAAGCCACACGCATTAAAAAAACGATCTTCCATAAAAATTGGATAATGGCGATCGCATTAAATAAAACCCGTAATGCAGCGAAACTCGATAGGTTATCAACGTTGGGTCATTATCTCAGGAAATGCGATCGCCCTAAGAGGATACCTATAACTTTATAGGACTGTAGTCGCGATCGCTTATTCTGCGTCTACTAACTCGACGCTATATTGGCTTTTAAAAAGTTGAAAATAAATAATGTTTTCTCACATCGCGGCGAATATTCCAAGTACAGGACATCCCTGCCGGAAATGTAACTAAATCGCCTTTTCCCATTTGTACGGGTTCGCCGCCATCGGGAGTAACCAACACGTCACCTTCGAGGAAATAACAAGTTTCTTGCGTATCATACGTCCAAGGAAATTCCGATGCTTCTTTTGTCCAAATCGACCAGCTAAATACGCCTAATTCTTGTAACCGTTCTTGACTGGGTTGACATTCGATTTTAATTCCCGCTATTTGTTGGCTAGTCATAATTTAGTCTTCTAAACTTAATGATGTTACTGTTGCTGTACGTCGCCAAAATTAAACAAAAAAGGAACGCTACCTTGAGAATCGTTACCAATCACTAAAACTCTAGGCATTTGTGCGCCGCCTTCTCTCCAAGCTTCGATCGCTTCTTTTTGTAAAACCAACGAGCCTCCTTGCGCTTTTAGGGTTTCTGCTAGCAGTCTTTGCGCTTCCGCTTTCCCTTTCGCGCGATTAACATCGGCTTGTGCTTGTTGTTCGGCTTCTTGAGCGATGTAAACGGCTCTTTGGGCGCGTTGTTCGGCGATTTGTTTTTCTTCTACGGCTTTGGCAAATTCAGGCGAAAAGGTTAGATCGACAACGCTAGTATCTAGTACGATAATGCCGTATTTTTGCAATCGCTCGCCTAGCGCGTTATCAAAGTCTTGCTTGAGTTCGCTTCGTTGTGTAATTGCTTGTTCTACGGTTCTTCTAGCAGCAGCGATTTTAAAAGATTCTTGGGTTTGAGGGGCAATAATTTTCGAGACGATATTTTGTAAAGTTCCCTGTTTTCTTCGGATTTCGACGACTTGTAAGGGATCGAGGCGAAAGTTAATTGCAAAGCTAGCTGATAAGTCTTGTAGATCCTTGGTCGAACTCTGTGCGGGAACTTCAAATTTTTGTACCGTGACATCGTAGATATCGACGGCGGAAACAAAAGGAGGCTTAAAATGCAACCCTTCTAGCAATGTTCCATCTCGTGCTTTTCCCAGAATGCTCAACACTCCTGCTTGCCCTGGGTTAATAATTATAAAAGAATTGAAACCAACGAGAATGATTAACGAAATCAGCAGTCCGCCAACTATAGACAGCCAATTGCTCGAAGATTGAGAACTCAAAGAATTTTCTCCTTCTGGTATGGTAAGCAGTTTGCCCATCCAGATTCTATAAGAAAATTGAAGCTTCTGGAAAAATTTGTTGTTTAGACTTCACGATGAATTGCTTGTTGCGCTAGAGTAAAGATCTCATCAAAATCAAAATTATCGAGCTTTTCTAACAGTCCATTGGATAAAACGCTATATTTTTGAGGAATTTGGTCGATCAGACTCAAAAGTAATGACTCATCGAGTAGACTGGCGGCTTGTTGGACTTGTTCGAGCCACTCAGTTGGCATAACAGTTAAGCTTTCAGCAACAAGCCGATCGCGATCGCAGTGGTTTTCTAAAGACTGTCTGTCTTGATAAATATAGCGAACGCCCAAATATTCTGCCATCTTCTCAAACAGCACTTCTTCCTTAAATGGTTTATTAACTAAATCATCGCAACCTGCTACAAAAACGCTTTCTCGCTCTTTTTTTAAAACACTAGCTGTCAGAGCAATAATAACTGGACTTCGGTCTTGCAGAGAGGATTTAATGTATTGTGTCGCTTGATAACCATCCATGACGGGCATTTTCATGTCCATCCAGATGAGATGGGGTTGCCAGCTTTGACAAATCGCGATCGCGTCTCGACCGTTTTGGACTTCTTTAACGAGAAAACCGATGGGTTTGAGAAGTTGAACGAGCAACTGACGGTTAGTAAGATAGTCATCAACGATTAAAATTCGATATTGAGGTTGTCCGGGTTTTAATCCAATCACTCGTCGAGTAATATTGTTTGACTCTTCGATCGCGATTTCACTGGGCGAAACTAAAATATTAAATCTAAAACACGTACCTTTCCCCAATTCAGAAGTTAGGCTTATCTCGCCTCCCATCAGTTGGACGAATTGGCGTGAGATAGCTAGTCCCAACCCCGTACCTTGTTGCGATTTTCGTCCGCTTTCGGTTTGTACGAAAGCATCGAAAATTGTTTCTATCTCATTAGCAGCTATTCCAATTCCGGTATCTTCAACTTCAAAGTAAATTGTCATTTGTCCTTGGTCATTAGTTATTGGTTCTTGGTTTTGACTAATGACTGTTGACACTCTTAAAGTTACACTTCCTTGTTTGGTAAATTTGAGAGAATTCCCCACGAGATTAATTAATACCTGACGTAATTTTTTCTCGTCGGTTTGAATATAACGAGGTACTAATGAAGAATATTCAATTAAAAGTTGCAATCCTAGAGAACTCGCTTTGAATTGAAACATTTCTTCTAGAGTTGCTAGCATTTGATATAGGTCGAAATCATTTTCATCAAGCGTCATGTGACCCGCTTCGATTTTAGACATATCGAGTATGTCGTTAATTAAAGACAGCAAATGTTTGCCGCTACGACTGACGATCTCTAATTGTTTTTGTTGTTTTTGACCTACAGAATTATCTCGATGTAACAGTTGTGTAAAACCGAGAATGGCGTTGAGAGGAGTCCGCAATTCGTGACTCATATTTGCTAAAAATTGGCTTTTAGCATGATTGGCTGTTTCTGCTGCTTGTTTGGCGGTATTTAATTCGGCGGTTCTTTCTTCTACTTTTATTTCTAGTTGCTCGAATGAATCTTTGAGTTGTCTTGCCATCTCGTTAAAGGAATGAGAAAGCGTTTCCATCTCTTTAATTCCTTGAACCTGAACTTGTTGGTCTAAATCTCCCAAGGCAAGTGCGGCTGATGCTTGAGAGATGCGATCGATGGATTTAGCAAACCAGTGGGAGGTTAACAAGCCTAAATAAATTGCTATTGCTAAGGCGATCGCGCACAATAATACAGTCATGCGACTATTGGCATCGATCTGAGCCATAAAATCAGATTCTGGGACGATTAATACAACTATCCAATCCAATCCCTGTCGATCTTGCCAAGGACTGACTCGAACGAACTGACGTTTTCCATTAACAACAAAATTAAGTCGTCGAATATCATTAATGTTGTTAAAGCTGCTAAATTGCTTTTGTAAGTGTTTGGCAGTTGCTTGAATCATTCGATCTTCGGAGTTTAAGGCATTAATGCGATTTCCTTGAGGATCGACAACGGCAAATGTTTGGTTAGAACTAGCAGCCCCAATCAATAAACCATCTCTTTCTATTAAAAAGATTTTTCCAGATGGCGTTACTTTGATGCTGCGAAGAAAATTGCTTATGTCTGCTAAGAGAAAATCGATTCCCATTCCGCCAATTAATTTATTTTGACTATCGTAAAGAGGACTTGTTGTAGAAACGGCTAATTCTCCTTTGACTCGATCCCAAACATAAACCGAACACCACATTGATTTTTTCTTGCCGATCGTTTCTTGGTAACAAGGATCGACAAGCGGTTGATAATTTTCGACTTTGGAGATTTTCGTGCGATTTCCCGTGCGATCGGTCGCCCAGATGTAAGAGACTCCTTTAGCTTTTGCCTCAAAAGAAACTTCTTCGATCGCGATCGCGTTTTCATCGTCAAGCAACCAGCGTCCGGCTCCAATAAATTCACCTGTTGTTAGCGTTGCTCCTATATAAGCAATGTTAAAATTCTGAACTTGCTCCCAGAAAAAATGTCCCGTCGTTTTTAAATCGCGAATATCTAAAATGCCTAGCTTAATCAAATCGTTATGGCTTTGATTGATTTGTTTTGGCGTAGATAGGTAAGCATCTAATTGCCATTCGACTAGCCGATTGGCTTTATCGATTAACTGATTGGCGAGGTCGTTAACGGCTTGCTGACCGTTTTTGAAGGAAAGATAGCCGACTAATCCAACTGCCCCCACAATTTGTAATACAAAGGGAACGACTAAGATTAGACGCAATGATATGCTTTTGGAGCTTTTAGGGCTTTGGTTGGATAAAGTTTGCAGCGATTTTTTGGGGAAAGCCTTATTTTGCAGGCGGTTTGATCGCCGTTCCTTTGACAATTGCCTTGTTTGGCTCCATTTCATCGGCATATTTTTCAAAATTTTTCGGTCTATATTTTTAAATTACCCAAATTGAAAGTTATATTCTCAATTTTTTTGATTGTGCCTGTTTAAATTTCACATAAGAAAAAACCCTGCAAAAAGATTGCAGGGAGAATCGTCAACAATATATTTTATTTTGCTTATTTTAAATTTTTAGCCTAAAAAACGCGAATCGCTGCGTAGGTGCTGAGAGTCAGGGGCATCTGCGTTGTCATTCCCCTGAAAATTGGGCGGCTTTTTTCTCACTATTCTTGAACGATGGTAACTACAGTAATATTATCCGAGCCTCCCGCTGCTTTAGCTGCTTCTACTAGTTTTGTGACAGCTTCTTCACAAGTCTTGCTAGATTGAAGAATTTCGCCGATCAGTTCGTCAGGAACTTCTTCTGTCAGTCCATCGCTACACATAAGGAAACAATCGCCCGCGCGAACGTCGAGAGGATAAATATCAATTTGCTGCAAATCTTTGCGTCCCAAACATTGAAAAAGAACGTGCCGCCACGGATGAACTTTGGCTTGTTCGGGGGTAATATCGCCGACTTTGAGAGCGCGCGCTACCCAGGTATGATCTTCGCTAACCTGTTCTAGTTTTGCCTCGCGCCATCGATAAAGACGAGAATCGCCGACATGAGCGTACCAAGGTTGGTCTTGGCGAAACGCGACCACTACCGCCGTCGTTCCCATATCTCCTCGTTCGGGATGATTATTTTGATCTTCTAATATACCTTGATTGGCTTGGCGAACTGCCTCTTGTAGCAGAACGTCTGAAGGAAGATCGGAATCCCAATTTTTATCTAAATAAGTTTCGATCGACTTTGTAGCAATTTGACTGGCTTCTTGACCGCCAGCATGACCGCCCATTCCATCAGCAACTATAAAGAAGCGCCCTTCAGGGTCGAGGTAGTAATTATCCTGATTGACCGAGCGCAGTAATCCTGGATCGGTAAGACCGGTGAAGCGACGTTTTATCATTGGTAAACTTGATTCCAACACTATAACAAGAGGCTAAATAATTTTTGATTAGTTTAAGGGATACTAAATAATAAACTATATCTAGCTTGAGCCTCCACAATTTATCGGTATCCTTCTTTTTTTTTAATGAATTGACCGTCGAACTCGAAGTGCCTAAAAACATTTCGGTCTTAGTCTATTTTGTTACATCATTTTATCGAGGCGATCGATCCGTCTCATCAAGCGAAATAACGCCCATGCAGGAGCCAGTGCCAAGCAGAGGATAATAGCTGCTAATTTTAGATGTCCGTAGACAAATAAAAGCGTACCAGACAAAATGAAAGTGCTAATAAATAAAGTATAGTTAGTTCCTAGCTGAGTCGCACTCAAACGGCGTAAAATTCGGTCGGATTCGCTCGATCGCACGCGAACTTTGATATCGCCCCGCTCCAATTTTTCAATCGTATCCTCGATACGTCGGGGCAATCCCAAGGCGGTACTGCCCACTTGCGCGGCTTGTCGTCCGAGTTCGTCTAAAATCGTACTGCCATTTTTTCCATTCCCATTAGTCATAATCTGCATCGCAAATGGTTGCGCTACCTCCATAAAGTTAAACTCTGGATCTAACCCTTTGCCTACGCCTTCTAAGGTCGAAAAAGCCCTCATGACAAACGTAAACGTTGCCGGAAAGCGAAAGGGCTGATCGTAAGCGATATCGTAAAGATCTTCCCCGATGTCGGTAATCGATTGTTCTTCAAACGGCTTATCCATGAAGTTATCGAGCATGAACTGGATGGAGCGCCGTACTGCTCCCATATCTCCAATCGGTTCTAGTGCGCCGAGATCGATCAAAGAAGCGACAACGCGATCGGCATTTTTCTCGGCGATGCCAAATAGCGTCTGCATTAATTTTTCCCTCACATTGGTCTTAATTTCCCCCATCATCCCAAAATCGTAAAAGATCAGCGATCCGTCGGGGCTAACCGCGAGATTGCCGGGATGGGGATCGGCGTGAAAGAAACCGTCGTTGAGAAGTTGTTGCAGATAAGCTCTAGCACCTTGTTTGGCAAGTAGCTTTCTGTCCAACCCAGCCGCTTCTATGGCTTCGTAATGACTGATTTTAATTCCAGGAACATATTCTAGGGTCAAAACGCGCGGCGATGTATAACGCCAATAAACTTTAGGAACTTTGACCCAAGTTTGGGTGCGAAAGTTGCGACGAAAGATATCCGCGTTTCGCCCTTCATTGAGATAATCTGTCTCTAGCCAAAGAATGCGACAACATTCCTCATAAATTCCCAGCCAATCGCGTCCTTTTCCCCATTTAGGATGGTTTTGAAAATAGTAGGCAATTTTTTTGAGAATAGCCAAGTCGATAGTAAATAGCTTCTTCAGTCCGGGGCGCTGAACTTTGACAACTACTTCTTCGCCCGAATGCAACTGCGCCTTGTGAACTTGTCCCAAACTCGCCGCCGCAATGGGAACGGGATCGAAATGGCGAAAAAGTTGGTTAAGCGATTTGCCGAGATCTGCTTCGATGATACTCGCAACTTGTTCGTAGGTAAAAGCTGGAACTTGGTCTTGAAGTTTAGAGAGTTCTTCTACATACTCAGCGGGGAATAAATCGGCTCGCGTCGAAAATAGTTGTCCTGCTTTGATAAAAGTTGGCCCTAATTCTAAGAGGCTTTCTCTTATCCAAGTAGCTTGAGATTTTCGTCTTTGAGCGATTTGTTCTTCGGTGGATCCGCCTTTATAACTCCATTTTTTGCCGTTAAGCCATAATTTATAGAGCAAAAGCAACACAAATCGCCAAATATCGAAGCGTCGGCGATTGATAGAGTAATTTTCCCGATTCCAGCGATAGGCATTGGCAATTTCATATTGAGAATCGCGCTTGCTAGAGTCGGATTTAGATGCAGGTTGAATTGCTTTAGGAGAGAGGGCAGACACTCTGTTTTTAAGTAATCTTTACTGAAACAAGTTTAAGCTTCCAAAAATGTAGAAGTTTTTAAGCTGAAATTAACGTTTGCTTGCGCCAAGTTAAGAAACCCGGCCGCAATTGAGCGTTCTTAGAAGCAGCGATTCGATTATTACTATAGACTATCTAAGTTCTATAGTTTTTTAACTCTGCCCGCAGACGGGCAATTTCTGCCCGCAGTTCGTCAATTGTCTCTTGTAAATCGTCAGGAAAATCTACTTTTGTTGTAGCATTTCCTTTAGCTGCTTCGCGATCGGCTCTTTCTCGAACTTCTTCGATCAATTGACGCAGGCGTTCTCGCTGTTCGGCATCAAATTTTCCTAGTTCGCTCAGCGCGTTGGTTACGCTCTCTTCAACTTTCTCGTTAAGGACTTCCGCTAAAGCCCTGCCAAAAAAAAATGCACGAAGCACTCGATCTTCCATAAGAAAAATATTTTATCGCTCGAATGGGTTGAATAAAAACATCTTCATTTTCGCTTCTTTAACTCTAACGTGCAAGTTTAATCAGTTACCAGTAATCAGTTATCAGTTATCAGTGAGGAGTTTAGGAGTTAATATTCTCCCTTGTCTTCCTTGTCCCCCTTGTCTCCCTTTGTCCCCCTTGTCTCCCTTGTCTTCCTTGTCTTCCTTGTCTCCCTTG
>JAAUUT010000173.1 GCA_012031035.1 Candidatus Altimarinota bacterium
GGGAGTTACGCGCTGATTACAGTTGGAGCGCAAGCGCCCCTAGAAAAACTCATCGAATACGTCCAGAATCAGGAAAACCAGAATAAAAAATGATGCTGCGCGTTTTATATTTGGTGAGAGCTAACCCCACCTAACCTTCCAGGTCTAGGTGAGGACTGCGCTCAACATTTTTGTTCAATAAACCCATGTCTGCGGATATTGCCAACGAAATCGAGAACTATACAATCATTTTTCTCAGTTTCAGGAGAAAGGCGCAATCCACGTCCAATCATTTGAACGTTTAAAGCCTTAGATTGGGTGGCACGACATAGGAGAATAGCGCTTACACTCGGCACGTCAAAGCCTTCGGTAAGTGCTTGGCAACTCGACAGAACCAAAATGTTCCCCGTCACAAGAGAGTGATAAATTTTTTCTCTTTCTTTGATAGGTGTTGTTCCATCGACATGAGCAGATGGGATATCTGCTTCATTGAAAGCGGAGCAAATATGCTTCGAGTGCTTAACATTAACGGCAAAAGCAATGGTTCTTCTACCATGAGCCAATCTTCTCCACTGCTCGACAATTTGAGCAATTTGAGAGGGAGTATCGGTAGCTATAGCTAAATCAGACTGGTTGAATTCTCCGTCTTCATCAGTTCTAACGCGACTCAAATCGGGTAAGTTAACTCCATAATATGAAGGTTTGACCAGAAATCCCGAATCGATTAACGCTTGTGGCATGGGAGCGCAGACGAGAGAATCAAACACATCGCCCATTCCTTGAGTTTTTGAGGTTCGCCAAGGGGTTGCCGTTAAACCAATGTAAATAGCCCTTTGATGATAAGTTTCCATCATTTGCTTAATCATCTCTGACCAAGCGACCAGATGACACTCATCGAGTAAGACTACATCAACATTCCACTGCTGCCACCAATCGCGACTGAACATCGTTTGCACAGAAGCAATTTGTACTCGTGCAGAGCGATTTTCTTGCCAACCTGCTTTAATAAAACCACAATCTACACCAAATAACCGAAATTTTTCGGCAGTTTGTTTAACCAAGATATCGCGATGAACGACAAACAAAACACGCTTGCCTCGCGCTTCGGCATGAGCCACTATTTGAGACGAGACGAGGGTTTTCCCCGCACCTGTTGCGGCAACAACAAGAATGCGTTTTTCGCCCCTCCGAATATGCTGATAAACCTCAGTAATAACTTGTTTCTGGTAAGGTCTAAGAGTCGGAGGAATCACGGCTTTGAAAACAGAATACATGGCGAAATCGTTTTGTTTGTTTGATTTTTGGCACTCAAACATTCGATAGCCCAACTTTGGGCTGGTTCCATAACTCGGATAACAACTTGACGACCTGGTGGTGAAAAAAGACTTCCCCAAAAAAGAATAGCAACCACTGCACAAATCCAATACCAAAGCGTCGTTTCTCGTCGTTCTTCCCTTTCTTCTCGATGGTAAGCATCCTTAGCTAGTTCAATTATTTTCAGAAGGAGCGGATCTTTGGGATCTACAGGCATAAACTTTTATCGAAAAAAATGTCAAAATCCTGCTAATCGTTTGATTTTCTCGACATCTAACCCAATTTTTTGATTGGGTAAAGTAACTCGATAAGCACTATTATCCGATTGATTCTGATTTCCGGTTGACAAGCGATAGAGTGAGTCAGCTAAATCATACCGAGATCGTAAATCGGATTGAGTGACGGGGTTTTGACGACTGCGCCGTTCGAGTTTTTTACGGATACCTCCCCATAAGAAAGTGCTTTTTGTCTTGAGTGCCGTATAAGCAAGCGTTAGCTTAACCTTCTCAACAATTGGAACGTAAGCCTCACCATTACTTTCGTAACCAGGATTAATCAAAATACATTTACCTTTAGGCAGTTTCAAAATCTCGCCAGGACTCATTAACCTTTTCGTTCGTTCTTGGTCGGAAACGCTCGTCGAACCGTTATGAGAGCCATAACTCCTGGAGCGTTGTTTGTAGTGGACTTCTTCATCGTCTAGATAATCGGAGAACAGCTTGGCACTTTCGTAGTCTTGGGGATTAAAAAGAATTTTGGTGGCACAGCCGCCCAAAATAGCCCTCGCAACTTCCTTACCATAAGTTTGCTCCAACTGCACGATGTTCTGAAATCCCAAAACGGTACACAAACCATCCTCGCGATTCTCGTTAAGCCAGTTAACTAGGCGTGGAAGGTAAAGCGTAGGAACCTCATCAAGAAATAAACATAAAGGGTCTTGACGGGAGCAGGTAACATTGCGAGTAACGATGAGATCGAGTAAAGTGGCAATCAGAGGAGCCAAGACATCTCGCGTAGAGCGGTCTAATCCAAAAAACTAAAACTTGTTTGCCTTTTAACTCGATAGGAATCGTTGTTTTGCCGCAAAAGGCGCTAAGGACTTTTGCCTTCATGAAAGTGGTAAAAAGTCGATTGGCAGTAGCGACGATTCCGGCGACCGTTTTCTCAGACTGAGCCGAAGCCATCATCATGCCAAAGTTGGCATAAACCCAAGTATTGATTTTCTCACGACTCGCCATCAATCGTTTGGGCAGGTCGGTTAGCGACAAGATAGCTTGGCACATCATCAAGTCGGGGTGAGCGGTTCGCCGTGCCAACATGAGAATGGCTTGCACCAATTGGTCGCCTGCGGTAGAGAAAAAAGCATCGTCGCCTTTCTGTTGGCTGGCTTTTTTAAAATTCCGGTTGAGGGTTTCTGCCAACTGACCTGCCATCAGGGAGTCGGTTCCCTCGTCATCGGGTTCGAGAAAACCTAAAATGTTGCATACGCCGGATTCGCGGTAGCCTGGAGCAAAAATTTTGACATTGTATCCCCGTTTGGCGGCATGACCGACGAAGCGTTTGGTTAAAGTCGGATATTTGAAATCGTAGACAATGCAAGGTAGATCTTGGTCGAGCGCCGAGAAAATCATTGGCAAGATAGCCGAGTCGGTTTTTCCCGAACCCGGCCCGCCACCGACAGCTACTCCCCGTTGCGCTTCGGGAATAAACAAAATTGAATTTTTATTCTGGCTCGGACGACCCAAATAGAACGCGACTTCATTATGAAGTCTAGCGCCCATCTGTTTTAGTGCTGTTCGTTGCGCGACTACTTTTTCTTTTTGAGTACCTAGTCGCCCTTTTGCCAAGCGGTTTTTCTTACCTCGTCCTCCCCCTTTTTCGCTAAAAGAAACCAGCGCATACAAGAGAACGCAACCAACCATCATCAACCCTTCCGGCGTTTTCAAGCCTTCAAAAAGTTGATTGGTGGTGTTAGAAACCGAGTTATTCGGTTGAGTTTTGACAGCAATAATCGGACGAGGGTGAGAGTTAACGGCAATCGGCTTTTGAGTAGCAAGCATTAACCGATCTCCATCTGAGATTTTTGAGTTGAATTAGCAACTGACCGTTCTCTGGAAGCCGATTTTTCCTTGTCAAGTAAAGAACTGAACTCAGAAAATACCTTGACATCTTCAACAGAAAGATTGCCATTGAGAAAACCCGACTGCGCATCATAAGCCAAAATCGTTCCTCGATTCGCACTTGTTATAGTGATGTTGTTACCTTTTTGCTCGAAGGCATAATGCTGTCCGGCAAAAACTTTTCTTCCATCATTGGTAGTAACGCCTAGAGAAAAAATCGCATCTTTGGCAGTTGATAAGGCAGCGATGTTATTTAAATCTTGTCGGCGAGACGCTTTATCTCGCTCATTGGAGCCGAGGGATACGAAGGAGGCAGAAATTTGGCTACCAGTTTGTGCAAGAGCTTCTTTTATTTTCCCCAATCCCGATTTGATAGCTTGTGAAATTTTTTGAGGAGCAGCTTTGATATTATCGAGCAGTTGAGAAAATCTCGAACGGTTTGGCAATGATGCCTCCTTTTCAACAGAATTCGCGATGATGACCACGGGAACGTATTGAACTTGTTTTCCATCAGTCATTTGATTAGCTGCCAGTTTTTGAAGAGCAGCCGCTTCTAGAGATGAGGGGTCTAATCCTAGAGAAGTTAATTGTTGTTTGTCTTGGGGACTAAATTGAACGGTAGGAATTGATGCTTGCTCTATTGGTTTTTGTTGCCCAGAAATAAGAGTGACAGGTGTAACGGGAGAATCTGTAATAACTTGATAATTAGGAGAATCAGAGCCAGTTGTTGCCATTGAAGTAGCGTTCGAGTCTGACAACTGCTCTGGGGCGCTCAAATCGGGACTTTTTTTTAATTTCTGAGCCTGTTCTAGCTTGACTTTAGCTCTATCGACTAGTTGATCTTTAGCCCCCAATGGTGCATGAACTTCGTGCATATAAGCCAAAATCTTTTCTCTCTTCTCATCGTTAGAGCCGCTTAAGCTTTGTCCATAAAATCCTTGAAGCATTGAGTCTAAAGCATGTTCGGTTTGGACAATAGATTGACCGACACAATAATTTCCGAGAATCTGAGCTAATACTACTCTGTCGTATTGCTTTACAAGCTCTGGGTTTTGCGAAATCTTGTCATCAAGCTGCTCGTAAGTCAGTGAGGAATCTTTTAGGGCACATCGTAAGATCCCAACATATTCCTCGCGGAGCGAATTTGACGTTGTTTGCGGAACAGATTGGCTTTCATTTACCTCTATTGGCGTTTCTGGTTGAGTGGTTACGGATTGCCCTTTGGGTTCGAGCGACTCAGATAAATTCTGGGACAATTGAGGAGAAAATTGGTTAAACAAAAGCTTACCTCTCTCGACTTTGAAGACCTCTTTGCCGTTAACAGAAATGGAAATGTCACGGGATTCATCTAATGTTTCTCCTTCATTAAGAGTCAAAGCTTTAGCCACAACTTGAAGGTCTTCTGGCTCTACCGAGTTAATTAAAGGTTGTTTTCCTTCAAGTCCCTTGTAAGCAATTTTTCCATCAACATTAATTGAGACGGACGTGGGTTTAGTGATGTCAACGGCTAAATCTTTTTGAAGAGTCGGATTTTTTCTAATTTGTTCAAAAATTGTCTTGACTAATCTTGCAGCAATCAAAGTTGTTTGTTGGGGAATTTGCTGCATATTTTCCCCAATATGTCGGGCATCCATTTTGTCTTTTTCAGGTAGCATAGTTTCTGGCTCTATTGATTGAGATTTGGCGTTCGGGAGTAGGGATTGTTCTGAAGTCGAGTCTAAAACTTGATTTGGCAGAGGCAAAGGGGCATTCGGTTTTATGTTCCTTTCACTAGAAGATTCAGACCCTTCGGAAACGCTCACTACTGAAATAAGTTCAGTAGACGGCTCAACCCCTTGCTCCGGTGCGATCGCAATTGGGCTACTATTTTCTGCCTTTCTTCGGTCATCGCTCGTTGTGCCTTTCTCACTCTTACCGTAAGAGTAAGAATTTTGGTCATGTTTAACGTGTTCTCGCCAATACCATCCCCTCAGACAGGCGGATATGCCCTCGGAAGAGCAACTAGGGGTTGGATTTTTACTTTCACACCACCGCCAACGTTCTTCTTCCTCTTTGTCCGTCATCCCGCTACGCTGACAATACTCGCCAAATAATTGACGCGCCCCAATCTCCACTGGCTGACCGAGAGATTGTAAGTATCTCTCGACGGCAACTAATTCTAGTCCAACAGCAATAGCGGTATCGTTGCGACCAGATCCTTTCTGTACTCCACTCGCTATCCAATCGCGGACTTGGGTGCGACAGCAAATTTCTAAAGGGACGGCTTCAGGGAGGGGAATTTGGATTTGTTCTGGATGTCGAGGTAGCTGAGATTGAGAACGAGAAGATCCTGAAACTGGAGAAATCGACGCTTGAGGATAACGTTTCAAAGGTTGTTCGATTCTTCTCGACTCAGAAACCGACATTTGGGATCTAACCCAATCGGGTGCAGGAGCGATTGGGGTTTCATCGATGGCGCAGCCCTCCACCCAGCGATACTCTCCAGTCGTCGGATGCACAGAGGGAGGAAGAACCGATTGCAGATTAGACCAACGAAATTCTAATAATTCTTCTTTTCCATCGTCGCCAATCGCACCCGTCTTAATTTTTTTGGTTTTAATGGCATTTTTGTATTCTTCTGGAACTAAAAACAAATATTGGCAGCGACCAGGACGATCGGAAGTAAAGGCAACGGTAGTCGGCAGTGGTTCGCGAGCGGAGAGTTCGAGAATTTTGGATTCAGCAGAAGCCCCATCTTGGTCGAGTGCCATGAGGAAATAGCGTTGTCCTTCAATAGTTATGGGGCGACCAGTGAGAAGACCAAATCCTTGTGGCTGAATCTTTTTTGAGCGACCCGAACTGGATACTTCTACACCACCATCATCGAGCGCTTCTATGAGTTGACTGGGTAAAAAAGGTCGATTTTGCCAACGAGCGCCAATAGGTTGTTTATTTCCATTTAGGGGAACGAGAGGCAAATCAGGATAAATTGAATTAATGCGGCGCAATCCTTCTTTGAGTTGGTCGCGATGGTCACGAGCGATAAGTCGATTCATCTTTTTTAGAAAAAGATTCTTATGAATGCCCTTGTTCAAAGACTTGGGATTTCAGCTTTAACAGTAGGAACTCGAAGAGAGGTGTAGGTCATTGAAGCCCCTACGGAGCAAGGCAGAGGGCAGGATTTGGGGGAAGATTCAGACTCCCACCAATCCCCAAAGGTAAGCTTGACGCTGTACTGGGAAACTCAAACCCTAATTCTATCCTTCTGCCTTCTGCATAAAAGCCTCCTGCCTTCTTCAAGATTCCATCGCGGCATAAGCTTTTTTTAACATGGAATCAAAATCAAGATGTTCCATACGATCTAAAACAACCCGTCCTCCAGAAATTACGCGAGCGATTTCCCCGTTGACGGTATAAACCAAGTTCTGCGGTTTAAAATCTTGAGGTAAATATAATTGGAAGGTAATTACGCCATCGTTCCAGGAAAGAACCAAGCGTTCGTCAAAAAACATTTGCACTTGTCGAATATTAGTACGACGAGAAAACGAAGGTAAGAGTGCATATTTCGGGAACTCGTCACTCAGAGAAAAATCTTCTTTGACTCGATAGAATTCCTCGGCAGTAAAGCATTGTCTCTTATCTACACTAGTAGGTAGATTATCGAGTGTGAATGGAGCATCGATTTTACTCATAAAAATTCTCCAACTTTTTTATTAATTGGGTTTGGGTAAATTTTTACTGACTAGTTATAGGGATCTAGAGATTGAAAATTAGCAGAAAATCTTTGTTTAAATTATAACAAAAATCGCTAATTGATTAAAGTTCTAATTCATCTTGTTGAGAAATTTTTCGAGAGAATTGTTGTTGATTAACTTGAAGAAGATTTTCTATATCTTGTTCGGTCAAAGCTGATGGTGCGGTCAGTCTCCAACCTGGCTGTTCGCTCTTCGCTCTTACTCGTAATAATTGAACGGGAGGAAAATTTCGTCTCAGAACGATTTCATCATTGAGTTTATCAAGTTTTTTGATGAAGTAGCTAAAGCCAAACAATTATTAGCAAAATAACAGAAAGCCAAAACAATGTTTCTGACTGTTCGAGCGACAGTCCTGGGAATCGTGGAAATTTCATGATTGTTTCGGAAAGTGGAAGCGATCGCGTTCTCACTCAATACCGTTTACTAGGAACAACGAACATCTGTTGAAAAACGTAATCTTGTCCGTTGTAGCAATAGCGGCTAACAAAAACTTGATGTTGTCCGGTTTCTGGAAGACCTTGCCTTCTTCGCTCATCATCAAATCCTGCCATCTCAAAACAAGCAGGATAACCTCGATCGAGTTGAGAAGAAACCTTCAAAAAAAACATCGTCTGCTGTTGGTTGCTGATAAAATAGCTGTTCAAAAACTCGACGGAAAGTTCCGTTTTCTTGCTGCACGTAAGCGAATTTTAGACAACCGCCAGAGACATTACAACCTGGATGATATAGATCGTATAGTTCTTGACTAGTACAACCGCTTTCAGGACAAGGAATATAAGGATCGATGAAATACAGAGGAGATTTTTGCCCGAACTGTTGAACTTTAACTGCTTGAAATCGCTTGGGGTCGCCTATCCAATGAGCTTCAAAATTTTGCCTAACTTGTTTAATTAGTTCAGGCGGCATAACTTTGGCTGCATAGTCCCAGTTGTCTTTTGCTTTTAAGGTTAACTCTCCTCCCTGAGCCAAGACGGCTGCTACTAAGTCACAAGATTGAAGCGTTGGTAACAATAACCAGAATGTAACCCAAAAGAAATTTTTCATCATCTCGGTTGATTTAACGCACTTTCAGGAATTGTTATGCCTAGTTGTTCTAAAGCCCAAACATCTTCTGCAAATAGATAAAGAGTATAGGGGCCAGGTTTTAATCCGTCTAATATATCTTGTTTTAATTTTTGTAGACTCCCCAACTCATTTAATCTTTTTTGCCACCATTGTAAAGCTAATTGTTGAGCTACTGGTTCAGGAACGACTTGAGTCATTGAAACAAAAAGTAAATCTGTTGCATCGTCCGTTGTATTGAGTGGTAAGCATCCTAACTCATCTAACTGGACAAAAAAACGACCTCCCTGATAATAATCCTCTTCATAATCAACAAAGGGTGGTGTTGTTTTATAAAGCATTTCTACTACATAATATTGCTTTCCTTTGTATTCAACTACTCCTCTCAATAAAGGAGGTTTATTCATTTGACTTTTAGACAAACCTTCTCTCGCATCTGGCAAGCATGGATAAATTGAAGATGAAATTGATTGAGACGACAAATCTTGAGCGATTGCTAAATCAGAGTTAAAAACGAACTTAGCTGTAATTTGATGACTCAACACGATGAGAAAGGCGACGGCAATAACCGTAAGTAAAAAAAATTTATTTTTTGAATTCATCAGAAAAATTCTCCGAGAAACCTCTCTCTTCTATCCAGTGGGATAGTCGAGCTTCTTAAGTTAGTTGAATTTAACGAATTTCTTAGGATCTTGCGAAGCCCCCCAACGACCTCCGAGGCGAATTTCAAAATGTAGGTGAGCGCCTGTTCCAATTCCTGTGTTTCCACTTTTTGCGATGGCTTGCCCTGAAGAAATAGGTTGTTGACTTTTTACTAAAGATTGACTCAAATGAGCATAACGAGTGCTGTATTTGCCACAATGATCGATATCAACTGTTATCCCATAGCCATCCATTGTTCCTACAAAACTGACTGTGCCGCCATCAGAGGCTTTAATTGATGTGCCGATTGGTGTACCTAGATCGATTCCATGATGCACTCTTCCTCGCCAAGCACTCCAACCATAATTATCCGTAACCGGATAACCAGGTGCAGGATTAATAAATTCCCCCGTACAACCCTTACTAGCTTTCTGCTGTTGCTTATACTGCTGGCACTTCTGCTGACTTTTGCCTAACTCTTTCTTATACTCTGCCTCAGCCCGTTGCGCGTAGTTAGTATCGAATCTGTTAACGCCTGCGTAGTGCCAACCTGCAAGACGATAAACTAACTTTGAGTCGCGCTCGCCCTTATTGTAAGCACTGTTAATCAAATTCCTAAAATCCTGCTGCCTGAGCCGCTCTTGGGTTTCTGGAGGAAATAAGTCGGTAATTGACGCTGTATTTCTGAAGCGGAAATACTATCCTGCTCAATTCGCTTGAGTAAATCCAAACCGCCTTTCTTTTGAGAAAATATTTCAACAACTTCTTCGCGATAGCTCATATACTGATATTTGCCCAGCGCCCGACCCTGATTGGTTCCGCCATCGGCTCTGACCCAATCTCCAACCGCCAATGATCCC
>JAAUUT010000049.1 GCA_012031035.1 Candidatus Altimarinota bacterium
GCTTCATAGTCTGGGGGTAGGTAATCAGCCGGAATGGTTGTCTGGTTGCCGTCTCGCGCTGCTCGGTAGTGAGGCGACAGAATTTCAATATCGGCTTCATTGCACTTGTCTTGAATGTTTTGATGCAGCTCTGAATAGATTTTTGCCATGATGCTAGGGCTGCTTGTGAATGCGTTTAACTCATAGCTGACATAAAAATCATCTAAACTGGTTTGCAGCACAAAGGGGGCAGGCTCTTCTAAAATTTGTGCCGTTGCTAAAGCCGATTTGGTGAGTACCTCATGGACTTTGCGCCAGGGCACATCGTAGCCCAGTGTAACGGTGGTGTGCAGAATTAACGGCGGCGTGGCAGAATCGCTAGCGGCAGCACTGTAATTGATCACATGACTGCCCAACACCGCTGCATTGGGAATGGTGATCACCACATTTTTTGATCGTGCGAATGCGGGTGACAAATAAGGTTTTCTCAACCACATCTCCGATAGTATCTGTAATTTTTGACGCGATCGCCCACCAGAAACGCACGGGTATAGGTGAGGATGATTCCAGCAAAGATATTGGCGATCGCCGATGAAGAGCCAAGCGAAACTAACAGACCTAAAAAGATGGAAATCCCCTGAAATGCCGGGGTTTGCGAACCAGGCAAATAGGGAAATGCCACTGTTGCCGCAAACGCCAAGACTAGAAATTGAACCAATTTATATGTCGGTTTTGCCCACTCTCGGTAGAACCCTGGAAAGGTAATATCACCTTGCTCAATCTCAGTGAACAAAAACCGAATCACCTTCAGAGAGTAGGACGTGAGTAACCAAATGACGATCAGGAAAAACAGATTGGGCAGATAGGCGAGCAGTCCGGCTCCCAACGTGGCGAGCGCTGTTTGAATATAGCCAAAGAGAACCCTTGCTAATCCTTTCGTCCAGGGGAAAAAGCTTAAAACCAGGTTGATGTAGAGATAGAGCAGTCCCAAGAAAAGCGCAAGCCGAACAACTTTAATAATCTCTGAAATTAGGTCAACCACCCGATGCGAAGATAGAATCTGGGTTCCAAACAGACTGAGCGCCGGAATCCGAGTCCCGCGCCAGCGTCTTAATTGACGATAAATATTTGGAACTGATTTTGCGATCGCAATAAAGCTGGCAATTAAAACAACCGTTGCAATCAGCGTGTAAGCCGCTCCCCGGATTAAACTTTGAACACTATAGGAGGCTCTGAATTCAGTAACTGATTCTTTAATAGTTTGTAGATATTGATTAGCAAGCTCTTGGCGGGATTGACCTGCTGCTACCGCATCTACATCGGCGATCGTCACCAGCGTTTGCTCGCCTGCCCGAATATCAACCGTTGCAGCTTCTTCATTCTCAACTATTTTGAGTGTATCTAGGCTAACTTCAGTATCCTTAGCAAAGGCTGAAATTCGATTAGAAACCACCTGCGCCCGGAATTCTGGAGAAAACGATGCAATCCTTGCTTGGATATAGAACAGCGTTTCACCGCCTAAAACAACAGGCGCACCCGTCTGTTGAGTCGGAGTCGGGCTACTCGGCTGTGAGTAGGCAAAGGAGACTGTTGTAGCCAATATAACTAGGGCAAGAAGGCAAGGGATTAAACCATCGTGAAACCAGTTTTTTATCCTGTGGCAAGAAAGCATAGGTGCAAGTCAAAGATGATTAACTGGCTCAATATCTTAGCATTTTTTCATCAACTTCGATCACTCCGCGGTAAATTGTTACAGACGATACATCTTGCTGGGATTTTGATGTTGGCTCATCAGCGATTCCCAGGTGTTGCCCCAACCGAGGACTGAAGCGGCATAACGTTCCCAATCACCCGCCGCAGATAACCTTGAACGCCCATAGACAACCTCTCATCGGTCGGGTGCATTGGGGTTGTTAGATGCCGTGTGAGTGTAGCGCAACTTCGCATATTGCAAGTACCCTTGTTTTAGGGCGACAAATGCGACAGTTGCGACACAAGCACTTCCAGAGTATAATACGACAAATACGACTTATGCGACAAGAGCGACAAGAGCGACAAGGGCAAGATAGCGGTGGAGATAATGAACAGTTTTTGACCACTAGCGAAATAGCAGAGATTCTTCGAGTGCATCAGAGAACCGTGCAACGGTGGATCTCATCGAATCGATTAAAAGCTACGAAAGTAGGACCCAAAATTTTGAGAGTTCGTAAGCAGGATTTCGATAAATTTCTCGAAAGCCAAAATTATCAGGAAGAATCAGACACTTAGATGGCTACAGGCATACCAGGCAAACTCAAACGTAATGTTACTCCGAGGAATGGAAGCGGAATACCCTTCAGGCTGGAATATGAAGGAAAGTTGTCAGTTGAGGACATTTTGAATATCTCTCCAGCAGATCTGAATTGCATTATTAGCGTGGAGAAACACCCCAGAAATCGACTAATTTATGGTGAAAATTTAAGAGTTCTCAAAAACTTATTGAATGATACTAATGTTGCAGGCAAAGTTAAATTAATTTATATAGATCCACCTTATGCTACAGGTTTTGGGTTTGAATCAAGAAAGCAAAGCCATGCATATCATGATTCAATTGATGGGGCTGATTATTTAGAGTTTATCCGTCAAAGACTAATCCTACTTAAAGAATTACTAGCTGATGATGGTTCAATCTACGTCCATCTAGATGAAAATATGGCTTTCCCAATTAAAATCTTGATGGACGAAATTTTGGCTCTAAGAACTTTCGGAACTGGATCACGAGAAAAAAGTGTAATCCGAAAACTATACTCGTAAGACAATATGGAAATGTTTCGGATTACATCTTGTTCTACACGAAAAAGCGAAAAATATGTTTGGAACCAAGCATTTGAGGCTTGGACAGATGCTACAGCAAAGAAAGAATATCAGTACATAGAAGAAGAAACTGGAAGACGTTACAAAAAAGTTCCCATTCATGCACCTGGCACGAGAAATGGTGCTACTGGTCAACCTTGGCGAGGAATGCTTCCGCCTCCTGGCAAGCATTGGCAGTATACACCTGAGACTCTAGATGAGATGGATGCAAGAGGTGAAATTTATTGGTCGCCAACAGGCAATCCTAGACGGAAAGTTTACTTTGACAACAGCAAAGGCATTCCAGTGCAAGATATTTGGCTCGATTTCAAAGATGCTCACAATCAAAACATTAAGATCACAGGCTATCCAACAGAAAAAAATTCAGAGATGCTAAGACGTATTATCCTTGCTTCTTCTAACAAGGATGATTTAGTACTCGATGCTTTTTCTGGAAGTGGTACAACGATTTCTATTGCAGAAGAACTAGGAAGACAATGGATAGCAATAGATAATTCTCCACTGGCGATAGAGACAACAATTCATCGCCTAGCTAGAGGTACTGAGGCTATGGGTGATTTTGTTAAGTCTGATGAAACTCAGATGACACAAAAATTCCTATTAGACACTGATAGAGTATTACGTAGTGGGATCGATGTGTATTTTGAAACTGCGCCAGACCTACAACATATTCCAGAAGATTTCATCAGCGAGTGGCAAAGTAAACTTATCTTTCAAGCCAATCTCTGGTAAATCTCTCATCTAACATCTTGAGAGTGCATACCATTACTCTACCTTTGCCATAGGTTTCTAAGGCAGCATAGTCAGCCCACATAGAGCCTAGTGTAAGTCCTGGACCGTCATTTAGGAAAAATACTTTCAGGGGCAGTTCATAGGTGTCAGCGTATCGGAGAATATCGGTTACTTTATCTCTGTTTCCACCTGTACGATCGTCCTCTTGTGATCCTCCGCGATCTGAGTCATAGCGAGCAAAACCTATCACCAGTGGTGTTCCATCATTACGAGAAATGAGAATATCTGCTGGCGTTTTTGCATCCCAATCTTTCAATACTTCATCGAGCATCACATCTCTTCCGGCACGTACTGGACCTTGAATCAAATACTCTGAACCGAAGTTTGACTCAAACCATAAAAAGAAGGCTTCCGTTAGCTCGTAACCCTTCTGTCCACGGCTCTTGTACTCCATAAGAATAGCCATGAGAGCTTCGTCAGGATTTGGACGGCTTGCCAAGTTCACTCTGACTTCCTCTATGTCTCTAAATCTATGCCCATAATCGTCAATGATGCTTGGAATTTTCTTCTTGACCTTCAACATTTCAACAGAAGTGTCGGGCGATACATACTTACGAAAAACGCGTAGCAACTGGGTTCGAGATGGATTGGGCTTCTCTACAATGCTTGAAAGCAATTCAGCAGAGCTGGTAGCTGTGCCAGCTAGTTCGGCAAACTGCTCTATGACGCTGCCATAAATAATTCTCGCTTCATCAAGATAGTCTGGATAAAACTCCGAATCGATGAAAGTAATGTACTGAGAGGCTCTGCTTTTATAGTCGCTGAATGAGATCAAGGGGGCAACTCCGTTGTAGCTTGCGCTTCTATATTGCCCCAAAATATAACTTCATCCAGCAAAAGCTATGGGAGCAGAAAGGCGACTTGGGAGACTGCCCTCACCGGGATTTAGGCATCTAACGTTCCCAGTCAGCGGTTGCGATCGCTTTTGCAACACCCCAGGCGGTTTCGGTCAATCCGCTGCACTGGGGTTGTTAGCTGAGCGACGTACCGATCGCCCTCAATACCGTCTCAACCCAAAACCTCCTGAAACCTCTCGCCTCCTCACCAACAGCCTCTCACTACCGCCTCCACCACAATCTCCTGAGCGCCTTGCACCCCCCACTACTAGCCTCAACTACGGTCACAACAGGTAATCTCCTGGGCGCTCTCGGACTCGTCAACAGTTTTCAAGCACAAGTGTAAAAGACTCTGTGCGGAGCCAGCTAACTATTTATTAGACTGAAACTTTCTGGATATTAACCCTGTATGGGACAAAAAACAGAAATTTTCCGTATAACCACCCCATATGGAATAATATCACGAAACTTTCGGTATATTCTCGGATGATATCCAGAAAATTTCTGGATATCATGCCAAATAGTTATAATATCAAGAATTTTTCTAGATATCATTCTATGGAAAAAACTCCGAAAAAATTACTCGAACAAGTCAGCGATGTTATTCGTCTGAAGCATTATTCTTACAAAACAGAGAAAAGCTATATTAACTGGATTAAACGCTATATTTTATTTCATAATAAACGACATCCCAGAGACATGGGTGGAGAAGAAATTGAAGTCTTTCTGACTCATTTAGCAGTAGAGGAGAATGTAGCGGCATCTACTCAAAATCAAGCTTTAAATGCAATTTTGTTTTTGTATAAAGAAGTTCTCAAACAAGAGTTAGATTTACAAATTGATGCGGTAAGAGCTAAGAAAAGTCGATATCTGCCAACTGTCTTAACCAAAGAAGAAGTCCTGGCTATTATCAATAACTTATCGGGTGTTTACCAACTCGTTGTTAAACTACTTTATGGCACGGGATTGCGACAAACTGAATGTCTACAATTACGAGTCAAAGATCTTGACTTTGCTCAGGAACAATTGATTGTCAGAGATGCTAAGGGGATGGAAAGTCGAGTAACAATGTTACCGACAAGTCTGATAGAAGAGTTAAAATTTCATTTAGAGATCGTTAAGCGCCTACATCAGCAAGACTTAGAAAAAGGCTATGGTTCAGTTTATTTACCGTTTGCCTTGGAAAGAAAATACAAAAATGCCGATCGCGAATGGATTTGGCAGTTTATCTTTCCATCCGATAGAATTTCCCAAGACCCTCGTAGTAAAATTATTCGCCGTCATCATCTTCATGAAAGTGGTTTACAAAAAGCTCTCAAGCAAGCAGTTCAAGCAACAGATATAAACAAACGGGTAAGTTGTCATACATTTCGTCATAGTTTCGCGACTCACTTATTGCAAAATGGCTATGATATTAGGACAGTACAGGAATTACTCGGACATAAAGATGTCAAAACAACGATGATTTATACTCACGTTCTCAATCGCGGTGGTAGAGGAGTGCGAAGTCCTCTCGATCATTGATAAATTAGTCGAAAATTAGAGCGCGATCGATCGCACAAATATGAACTTGTTAGTAATGTACCAGAGAACTCGATTTAGTCTGCGATCGCAACGTAATTGAATACAGATATTTTGCTTTTTCTCTCCTCTGCGCCTCTGCGTGAGATTTTAAAAAGCAACATAGTATAAAACTATCAATTTTATTTAATCTCTACTTGACAAGGATGAAAAGACATCCGATGCAAGGGAGAAGCACCATATTGTTGCAGTGCGAGTAAATGTTTGGCAGTGCCGTAACCTTTATTAGCAGCTAAATCGTACTGGGGATATTTACGGGCGAGGCGGACGATTAACTCATCTCGCCAGACTTTAGCGAGAATACTAGCCGCAGCAATGACAGGCGATCGCTCGTCACCTTTAATAATATTTTTTTGTAAAATAGGTAAATTGGGAATTTTCTGACTTCCATCGACTAAACAGACTTCGGGTTGTACAGAGAGCTTAACGACAGTTCGTCTCATCGCTAATAAGGATGCGTGTAAGATGTTGAGGCGCTCGATTTCTCGAATGCTGCCATAACTTATTTGATAAGCGAGTGCTAAGTTTTTAATCTGTTGCGCTAATTCTAAACGCCGTTTTGCAGATAATTTTTTACTGTCTTTTACGCCCATTTCAATCAATTGTGGCATCGTAGCAATGGAAACAACTACTGAGGCGGCGACAACTGGCCCGAATAAACATCCTCGTCCGACTTCATCGATACCTGCAACTAGTGTTTCTGGCGTAATAAATTCATCGAGCAAAAAATTATCAAAATCCATATAAAAAATCCTCTGTCGAAACAGAGGTTTATAGCAATAATTAGTAGAGTAGACCAGTAGGTACGCATGGCGTGCTACCTTCCTGTTATCAGATAATGGTAGGTTGGGTTTCTCTTCGTTTAACCCAGCCTACGCAGTTGAATGTTTTTCTTGCTAACTGAACCATATTAAGATATAGTCCACAGGAAAATTAATTTCTTGGCGGACTCGGCAATTATCCTACGCTTCTTTGGCAGAAGAACGGCGACGACGACGGCGAATTAAAGGACGTTCTTCCTCTTCTGCTTCTTCAACTCCCTCATTATTCTCTTCGGGTAAGCTAGTTTCTACTTCGGGTACTGGCACGCTTTTTATAACGGGTGCAGATACAGGTTCTGGTGCAGGTATAACAGAGGTAGATGCGATCGCGTAGCGCGAGTTTTGCTCGTCCGGCTTTGCCTCTTCCGGTAAAGAAACCGCTACGGATGATGTTTGTGTTGGTTCTTCGCCAGGCATTCTAACAGAGACGACAACTGATTTAGGATCTTTAAACTCGCGATTGAGACGCACCAAAGGTGAAATTCCCATCAAGGCATAAACATCTTGCTCGACAGGTGTCATTTCGATAGACACTTTTTCTAGGGGAACTTCTTCGCGACGGGCTACTTTTTGGGGACGTTCTTTTTTTTTCTTCAACTTCCGGCGTTTCGACATCGAGAACGGGCTTTTCGCTAGCAGTAACGGGTAGCACTTTTGTAATCCCTTCTCTGGTAATTCCTTCTCTGGCAAACCCGTCTTCTTTACCTCCATCAGGGCGACGGCGACGGCGGCGGCGATTGTTATTTCCCCCACCTTGCTCTTGATAATTGGGATGATAGTTGAGTTCGAGTTGTTGACCGATTTCGCCAGTTGCAAAATCAAATGGCGAGTCGAAGAAAGTATCTGGTTCTTCCATCGGTTTTTCGGGCGATCCGCGTAGCGCTTCCGTAGGAAATCGCGTGACTCCCGCTGGCATGGACATTGTAGGAGTTTCGAGGGCAACCGATCCGCTTTCTCCTGGCAAACGAGCTAAATGTCCCAACCCAGCACAAGTATGACAAGTTTGCCCGAATAACTCGTAAATATTTTTTCCCTGACGTTTGCGAGTCAGTTCGACTAATCCCAATTCGGATAATTGAGCGATTTGCGGTCTGGCTTTATCGGATCTGAGCGCTTTGTTGAAGTGTTCTAGGAGTTTGAGTTGGTCGCGTGACGAATCCATATCGATAAAGTCAACGATAATTACGCCGCCGATATTGCGCAGGCGTAGTTGACGGGCGATTTCTGTTGCAGCTTCGCTATTCGTCCAGAGTACCGTTTCCCTAGCAGTGGCAGAACGAGTAAAGGAACCAGAGTTCACGTCGATAACGGTTAGCGCTTCTGTTGGTTCGATGATGATGTAGCCGCCAGAAGGTAAATCGACCCTCGGTTTGAGTGCTTCTCTAATCGCTGCATTGACGCGGAAATAGTCCAAAATCGATTGATGTTCTCGATGGTGGTCGATGAGAACCCCTTCGGGCGATCGCCCGCCACTCCAGTTCATCAATTGCTGTTTGACTCGTTTGACCCCCGCACTCGAATCGACAACGATGCGATTGACATCGGCGCTGTACATATCGCGCAAAACTCGCTGAATGAAATCGTCGTCTCGACTGAGAAGGGCTGGGGCGCGGGTAGATATTGCCTGTTGCTGGATCGATTCCCATTGTCTTTGTAAGGTTTCGAGATCTTCCATAATGGCTTCTTCTGCTTTGCCTTCGGCTTCCGTGCGCACGAGTAAGCCCATTCCTGCTGGTTTGATGAGAATGGCTAGCGCTCTTAGACGGCTGCGTTCGTTGTCGTCTCGAATGCGTCTCGATAAATTCACGCCTTTGCCGTGGGGCATTAATACCAGATAGCGACCGGGTAAGGTAATGTTACCAGTCAGCCGAGGCCCTTTATTACCTGTCGGCTCTTTCATGACTTGTACTAGCACTTTTTGTTGCGGTGCTAGGAGTTCGGTGATAGCGCCAGAGGTCTTTTTTAGCCGCAAGGGGCCGAGGTCGGTAACGTGAATGAATCCGTTGCGTTCGGCATCGCCAATGTTGACAAAAGCGGCATCAATTCCGGGGATAACGTTTTCAACAACGCCTAAATAAATATCGCTTACTTGTTGATTGCCCGTTGCGACAACTAATTCTTGAATTTGATCTTCCCAAAAAACGGCAGCTAGATGATGCTGCTCTGCAATAATAATTTGCTTTGGCATTCAATTTCCTCAAAATTTCTCGGTTCGAGTTGCGAAAACCTTATTTATGTGGTTAAGATTCGCGTTTTTGTATTTGACTTAGTTCTAAAAGCTGTCTGGGTTAAATAATCTGGACTAGAGGTAAAGATGACAAGAAAATATAACTTAACTCATCAGGTGCGATTTTTCTAACCTAGACTCATTATCTGGAGCAATTATGAATGAAGTCCTTGCTTTTCCCTTTGACATATCTTTGCCATTCGGGACAACATAGGTTTTTACTTAATTTGTCAAAGAATTCTTAGAGATAAACTCTTTTTGAAATCTAGTTGCTGTCTTTTAGCTTAGTAAGTTGCTTTAAAGAAGCAAGGAGCGATCGCTTTGCTCTAAATTGGGTTCGCTTGCTATTACCGAATATGCGGTTAGCTTTTTTGCGGTCTTAGACAGCTAGCTCGTCTAGATCGCGACTGCTGTTCGTCTGTTGATAACCGCCGAAACTAGCGGTTTCAAGATTTGGGTAATTTTAACCTGAATATAACCTGAAATGGACATCAATGACAAGAGATTGGTTTCTTCTAGAAATCTTAACGATCTTTCTAAGGTCGGTGACTATCATTTATCATTCATTCATTCCGTTACAATTCTATCGTTATTCCCTCTTTAGCGGATCTTGCGGCAGCCTCAGCTACTTTAAGAGCATAAAGGCTTGCTGTCGGATTGGTGTATAAAGGCGTTCCCTCCAATAAACAATCTAAAACCATTTTTGTATCTTTGGCGAATAGCCCTTTACGACTAGCCACCTGTAGCGGCGTTTTTTCTTCGCCTCGAATGAGATTTCCGGTTTCTCCTTCAAAGATCAGTACGCCTCGATCGCCATGTAATTGAAAGGTGCGATCGCCTGCCCAAAATACTTCGCCTTTGCCATAAATGATATCTGCTATTAATCCATTAGTAAAACGAAGTTGAGCGCTACACAGACTAGCAATATAATACCCCGATTCTAGCGCGTCCCAAAAGCGCGATTGGCAGCTAACGGTGGCAACGGTTCCAAATAAGTCGGTTAGGCGATGGATGCGGGATAAGGCTGCAATTAAGGGAAAGCCAAACAGATCGTAATGATACGTCCAGCGACGCGGAGCGGGACGTTGAGGTGTTATGGTAGCATAGCGACCATAAAAAACGTTGCCAATTTCCGATAGATGTTGGCGCATTGCTTGATGCAAACCGCCTAATAATTCGATATGTTCGACGTGGAGGAGTTTATTTTCTTGTTGGGCAAGTTGGATCGCCTCACGCGCTTCGCGATAGTCTAAGGCTAGTGGATATTCGGTAATGACGTGTTTTTGAGATTTTAAGGCTGCACGGACTATTGCGCCGCGATCGCGTAATATGCAAATGACGACGACATCGATGTCGGGACGATTGACGAGTTGTTGCCAGGAGTTACACGACTCGGTATTATACGCTTGGCAAAACGCTTCTGTATTTTCTGGCGTATTTCCTGTTACTGCGATGACTAAGGCGCGATCGTCTTCTTGAAATGCTTCTGCGCGTCGTTTGGCTGCGTATCCCGTCCCAATAATTCCGATTTTTAAGGGAAGTTGAGAAGAATCTCTAAAACTTTGCATTTGAATTATGTCCATCAAATTATGAATACTGAATTATGAAAACCGTTTGCTAAGTACAAATCATCATTAACAGCTATAACTATAATTAATACTAATTAGTGAATTGATTGAGGCTGAAAAAACTAACTAAACGCAGCCTTGAATCTCTTCATATTACGAGATTATAAGCAATGTATAAATTCACAAATTCTCCTAACATTTCCTTGCTTTTATTAATAAGTAAAACTTATTTTACATTTGATTAAGAATTTCATTGCTAATGCTCTTCAAACTCAGGAGCTTTTTCTCTTAGTATCAGAGATGAAGCTTACTAAAGTAAATAAATATCAAGTTCGACCGATGAATTTGACGCTTTAGTAAGCGAATTCTGTCGCATTTACTTGAGATCTAAGGAGAAATACATGGCATCTTACAAAGTAACTTTAAAAACTCCCGATGGCGAGCATACTATTGACGTTCCTGATGATGAGTACATTCTCGACGTTGCTGAAGAGCAAGGTCTAGACTTGCCATATTCTTGCCGCGCTGGTGCTTGTTCCACCTGTGCTGGTAAATTAGAGTCTGGTTCTGTAGATCAGTCCGATCAATCTTTCTTGGATGACGACCAAATGGAAGCAGGATATGTTCTTACCTGCGTAGCTTATCCAACTGCTGATTGCACGATTTCGACTCACCAAGAAGAAGCGCTCTACTAAATCTACTCTTGTTGAGTTGGAGGGATAGCCCTCCAACAATGGCTAAGCTGGCAGGAACGTACTTATAGACGCTCCTGCTTTATTAATTATTTGCTATTCTAACGATTATTTCTCAAAAGCAACATTTGCCAGAATTTTCATTGGACTTTGCTGTTTGAGAAGGTCTAATTGTTGCTGGTTGCGCACGAGTAAAGCGCCAGCAAATCCTAAAGAATTAACGGCAATAGATTCAAAACTTTCTTGCGATCGCGGGATGAGTAACATCCATTCTCTCGTAATCAGAAGGTTGTATGCGCCCGTTTGTCTGTCTCCCTCAAACGGTAATCCTACCAATTTAAGGAGTGCTGTGTAACACTCCAAGGTCATTCTAGCCGCCTCTGAAGGCGAATTTAAGTAAGCGGGATTGAGTTTGGTAAAAGCGTGAACAAACGGAAGCGTGGGAAGGACTTCAATAGTATTTTGGCACTGAGAAAACAAAAGTGCGGGTTCGATGGGAAGTGACGCGCCATTGGGGACGAGGGGAAAAGGTGCTAATTGTAAATGCTTGTGTCGCTGACTCGCTCCTGCTGTCTTCCCGCCGTTATAAAATGCTAGTCCGTCAACTTCTGCTAGCGTCGTCCATAACGCTTCAAAATCTTGAATCGTCAACCATGATTCTTGTTCTTCAAAATCGCGAGTAATAATTAATAAATGATGGGGAACAACATTATATTTATTTAAAATACAAACATGAGTATCGGAAAGATCGGCGACAAATAAATCTTTTTCGTAAGGAAGAAAGGGATTAAATTCTTTTTGTTTCTTTTTCGCTTCATCTTTGCGAACTAAATTGGATAAAATCCGCACGAGGAAATTAATTCCATTTTGCTCGATAAATTGATAATCCGTCGCGATTGTCTCCAGCGAACCGCATTCCAGAGCATACTTAGTTTGCGCGATCGCTCTCGACCATAATTTACTTTCTTTTTGCTTTTGTTTCAACATAGCGATCGCCTCTAAATGTCCACAATTGCGGACAAGTTACTAATTTTTTTCACTTGTCATTGTATCCCCATCAAGCTGAATTCCTTGAAGATTTAATTTAGCAATTTGCCGATCTAAGTATTGCTGTAACTCTTCGGTCGAAATTCCAAATCTGGGAGCGAGTTCGTTAACAGGTAAAGTTAATTTACCAACTTTAAGTTTTCTGTCTTTATCGAAGCTGAGACGACCGTTTTCAATTTTTGGCTGTCCGACTAACCCAACATAAATATCGACATTTTTAAGTTGAGGAAACGTTTGAAGTGTTTTTTCTAAAATGACTTTTTGCGTTGCATCTAAATTTTCTTCTGAAATTTCTGAGGGGTTAAAAACACCGCCAATTTCTAAAGTTTTATTTTCTAAATGCGCCTCGATCGATTTTGCAGATCGCAGTAATTTACTATACTGAGTATTTTCAGAAATTTTTTGAGATAATAGTCGATTGATGTCTTGGTTATTGAGTTGTAATTGATTGGCGATCGCTTCATTATTTCGATCGCTTGCTTGGATTGTATTCGAGCTTTGAATGCGATACCAATTTGGAATTGAGGTAAACCCTCGCCAGAAATGAAATCCTCCTAAAAATCCTCCAATAATCGCAACCAAGAAAAAAATTAATAGTTTTTTGTTCATGTTTACTTTTTCACCAAGATTTAAGTCAACATAATGAATGATAAATAAGGAGTGTTAGCGGAGATCGATCGCCAGAATATTCTTCTTAAACATTTTCTTTTAAATAAGTTAAACTTGTCTTTTTTTTATTCATCTTTTAATAACCAAAAACCACTATAAGTCATTCCTGAATCATCGGGTTGAACCACAAGAAAATGTAATCCAAGACTAGCTTGTTTTCTTCGTTCGTAATTTTGAGCGGCTTGAGCGACTTCTTCATCTTCAAAAGTAGCAATAATCCAGCGATCGCTTAATCCCGATTCTAAAACTAATCCACCCGATTTGCCAAGTTCGGTTGGAATATAATTTAATAAAAATGGTTTAGCTTCCTGCAACCAACGAGCTAAAATCATCGATTTTTTTCCGCCATAAATAATCATTCCAGGGACGGGGATGCTAGAAGCAATTCCTAAATGGATCGGGTAAAAAGATTCTGGCATATCTACAATTGGAATTGGGCGATCGCCAAAATAGTCAATCAGATCTCCAGCCCCCAAAGTTACAAAACGCCATTCATCTCCCAAAAGATATTCTGGCAAGGTTTGAGGAGGAAGTTTTTCTAGTTTAACAGGGTCATAATTATCGTCAAAAAATCGTTTTTGTAATTCGGCTTTTAAAGCATTAGTGCGTCGGGTTGCTTCGAGTTTAATTCCTAATTTTTCTGCTACAGTTGATAATAAACTAACAGATTGTGGACGAAAGACTTGAATGCGATCGGGTAAATTTTCTTTACCTGCTTGTTGTAATTGAATGGTTAGCCAATCAGAATTAGCGTGAGATTGAGGACAGTTTGCTTCATGAATTATATTCCCTTGTGGAGAGCAAATTAATAACTCCCAAATAGGTTTTCCTACTTCATCTTTACGGGTATGTTTATAAAAATCTATTTGCCAAATATTCATGGTTAGACGATGATATTTTAAAATATTGCACAGAGGTATAGAAGCTTAGAGCGTTTACAATTACTATTATGAGCTTTCATAATTCATAATTTATAATTCATCATTTTATGAGCGATTGGCTAGAAGTAGGTGTTATTGTTGCGCCACAAGGGTTAAAAGGCGAGTTAAGAGTTAATGCTAGTTCTGATTTTCCCGAACGATTTGAGCAACCAGGACAGCGTTGGTTGCAGTCTCCCGATGGCATTCAGATTAAAGAAGTAGAATTGTTAGGAGGACGCTACGTTCCCGGAAAGAATTTATATGTCGTTCGACTGGCGGGAATTGAAGATATAAATCGAGCAGAGGAGTTACGAGGTCATAAATTACTCGTTCGTAGTTGCGATCGCCCTCAACTTGCAGAAGATGAATATCACGTCTCAGATTTGCTCGATCTAGAGGTCTATAATCAGTTTACCGGAGAAAAACTGGGTGTAATCGGCGATGTTTTTTGGGCGGGTAACGATTTATTAGAAGTTAAGCTAGATAAACAGCCACAAGAAGAAAAATCTCAAGATATTATTCCTGAAAGCAATAAATCTCAAAAAAACAAAAAAATTAAACCCAAAAAACAGCAACCGACAACAGTTCTTATTCCCTTCGTCAAAGAAATCGTTCCTGTTGTCGACCTTGAAAAACGACGAATCGAAATTACCCCTCCCCCTGGATTGTTAGAAATTAACTCCCCTGGGGAGAGGGAATAGGGAACAGAAAAGAGAGACAAGGGAGACAAGGGAGAGAGGATATATAAATCTATCCCCTGTTGCCTTAAATAAAGGTTAACCCATCAACTTTTTAAACTCAATCGCTAGAATATCTACCGTTGTGCGAATTTGTTCTTCTGTGTGATTGCAAGTAACAAAGAACCGCAAACGTGCAGCTTGGTGAGGGACGGAAGGATAGATCATAAAAGGAACGTTAATTCCTTGTTGAAAAAGCGTTTGGGACAACTGAATCGATTTTAAAGAATCGCCAACAATGATGGGGATAACGGGAGAACCTTTACTCATTCCCGTGTTGAGTCTGTATTGATTGGCTAGTTCTAGAAAGAGTTTCGAGCGTTCGTGCAAGCGCTTAACCCGTTCTGGTTCTGCTTTTAAGACTTGAATAGCTGCTAGGGATGCTGCTGCATTAGGAGGCGAAATACCGACGCTAAAGACAAATCCTGGGGCAGTATATTTAAGATACTCTACAAGTGCCTTATTGCCTGCAATATAGCCACCACAGCTAGCAAATGATTTGCTGAGGGTTCCCATCCACAAATCGACATCGGCAGCGTTGACATTGTACAATTCCCCGATACCGCGTCCTGTCGCGCCTAAGACTCCGATTGAGTGAGCTTCATCGACTAACAGAAAAGCTTTGTAACGCTTTTTGACTTCAATAAACTGGGGTAAATCGGGAATATCCCCATCGGTACTATAAACCCCTTCGATCGCGATTAAAACCCGTCTATAGCGATGGCGGCGTTCTTGTAAGATGCGATCGAGCATTTGCCAGTTGTTGTGGGGAAAAGCGACTAAACTGGCTCCAGAAAGCAAACAGCCTTGAATAATACTATTGTGACTGAGTTCGTCGTGAAGGATCAAATCGTTTTGCCCGAACAGATGGCTGATGGTGGTTACATTAGTCGCGTGACCGCCTACATAAACGATACTATCTTCAGTTCCCACGAAATCGGCAATTTCTCGCTCTAACTGACGATGAACGGGCTTTTCTCCAGAGATTAGGCGACTAGCAGACGAGGATGTCCCGTAGCGCTCGATCGCATCTTTTGCTGCTTGTGAAACTTGGCGATCGCCACACATCCCAATATAGTTGTAGTTGGCGTAATTGATTAATTCTCGTCCGTCAACCCAAGTCGTATTATCAACAACGCGCTCTTGCTGGGTAAAGAAGGGATTGCCAAGACCAAACGCCTCAATTTCTTGGAGTTGTGCCTGGATTTGGCGATATTCTGGATAAAGCTCGAAATGATAGTATTCTGGTGGAATCTCTGATGAATCCGAAATCTGGCTTGTTTCTAGATCTGAAGAACTAGCGAAAGATTCTATAGATTCTTCTTTGTCTCCGCTTTCTGAGGCTAAATACTTGGATAATCCCTCAATTGTTGGATATTCCCAAACCACCGTGGGAGAAAGCCGACGACCGAGAAAATTTTCTAAATCTCCTGACAAATTGACCGCATCAACCGAACTCAACCCATATTCGGTTAAATCTTCTTGGCGGTCGATCTCATCTGGGTCGAGTTCTAGCAATTCTGCTAGCCTAGCGACAAGCCAACTCGCAATTTCTATTTCACAAGGCGATGACTGGGAAATCTTAGCAAGAGACTCTGCGTTCGTCCAATTATCAAAAGGCTGTCGATCCTCGTTGTCATTCCAGACTTGGTTCAACAGTGTCATGCTTCACTCCTTAACCACATCAAATGCTCGCATCGCTAAGTGCAATGAGAACCTCACACTAACAATTTAATTGCTTAAGCAACAATTGGCTTATCTTAACACCCCCACCGATAAATCGCGAGATTCTTGCTTCATTAGGTTTGTCCAGTTTTAGACCATTGGTTATTAAAAAGATTATTTTATAGCACCTTTAACCCAAGAATCTATTTTGTTCTTAAGGATGTGCTTGATTATACAGGAATTGTTGAAGTTGTCTTTTGAAATCTCACTCGTTAGTGCTAACGATCGCCAACCTTCTACTGTATCCAAAGATTGAAGGCAATAATTGTTACATTCTTTACAATAATTTATACCTAGCGTTAAATCAAAACGATTCTTGAAAAGCTATCTCCATCTAACTACTATGAACGATAAAGGATTGCATATCTTACTTGTGGAGGATGATGAAGTAGATGTTATGAACGTAAAGCGGGCATTAAAAAAAAATAATATTAGCAACCCGCTTTATATCGCATCTAATGGATTAGAAGCATTAACCATGCTGCGTGGCGAAGACGGTCATTCTCCTGTCGTGCCTCCCCATCGCCGTCTTATCTTACTCGATCTCAATATGCCAAAAATGGGCGGGATTGAATTTTTACAAGTTTTGCGAACTGATTCGGATTTAAAAGGAATTCCTGTGGTAGTGTTAACGACTTCTAATCAAGATCGCGATCGCATAGAAGCTTATCAACTCAATGTAGCAGGATATATGCTCAAACCCGTTACTTTTCAAAACTTTGTTGAGACAATGGCGACTTTAAATAATTATTGGACATTGTGCGAAATGCTCTAAAACAATTTTTAGAGCATTAATCAAAAAAGATAATATTAAGAATTATTTTTGATTTAAGGTTAAGGTTTTCTCGAAATAAACGAACGATGCAGGTGTCCATTACTAGCAAATCGTTTTTCCATAAGCTGTCGATAAACTGCTTCGTAACCTTCTACCATTTGCTGTACGCCAAAACGCTTTGACACGTTTTCTCTAATAGCATACCGATCTAGTTTAAGGGCTTTGTCGATCGCGCTAACGCATTCTTCAACATTCGTACAAAGAAAACCCGTTTCGCCATGAGTAATGACTTCGGGGGCCGAACCTAAGTTTATGGCAATGACAGGCGTACCAGCAGCCATCGATTCAACCATTACTAAACCAAAGGGTTCTCTCCAAGTAATCGGAAACAGCATTGCTGAAGCACCGCCTAACATAGCATTTTTTTGAAAATGATTGGCTTCGCCTAAGTATTGAATTTGTTCGCCATCGATATGCGGTTTAATTTCTTGCTCGAAATACGCTGCATCAACTACATCAATCTTACCTGCCATTTTCAAGCACCATCCCGATTTTTTAGCAATTTCAATGGCATGATGCGGCCCTTTTTCTGGCGATAGCCTACCCAAGAATGCCAAATAGGGAGGTTCTTCTGGTGTGGGATGAAACTTATAGCTAGCGACGTTAATGCCGTTATACACCGTAGCAACGCAGTTTAACCCTAACTCCGGTTTTCGTTGCGCGTTAGAAATACTAACGTAGGACTGATCTTTGGCATAGGCAAACATTTTTTCATTATCGGGAGTAAAAATGCCGTGTAGCGTGTGAATGGTTGGCGTTTTTACCATCTTTGCATAAGGCAATGCCGCGCATCCCATATGGGAATGAATGATATCAAATTCGTCGGCTCGTTCGTAAACTCGACCGAGTTGCAGCATTTCGTAAATATAGTATTCTTTAACTGTGGAATCGAGTCGTAAGGCACGCGGATGAATGTATTCGAGTTTGGCTTCAGTAATGGAATCTCCCGATGCGAATAGCGTTACTTCGTGTCCGCGACGAACTAGTTCGTCGGTTAATAAAGCAACTACTAATTCAATGCCACCATAAGTTTGAGGCGGTACCCGTTCCCATAAAGGGGCAATCTGGGCGATCTTCATAATTATTTTCCTGTTAATGGGGATTTAATTAAATTTGCGAGCTTTTTAACCTGCTTAAAAATAAAATTGTTAAAGAGCAGATGAGAATGAAAGTAATTGTCTATACTTTTTGTAGCCGATTTAATCGAAGCTCTACAACTTTCTTTAGTTAGAAAATTTCTATTTCTTTAGAATTATTTGCTCGAATAATGAAGAGATTTTTATACTGACGCAAAATCAAAAATAGCCCTAAATCATTTATTTTAAGGAGCGATCGCGCTTTTCTATATCTATATCAATTCTTTTAAATGATGTTATGTCAGCCCAAAACTTTTATCGTACAGCCAAGAAAATACTAATTGTCATTGTCAACTATCGAACGCCAACGCTGACTATTGATTGTTTGCATTCATTAGTTAACGAAGTTCAATCTTTAAACACGATAAGCGTCGTTATTATAGATAATAATTCGGGCGATCGCTCCTTAGAACAAATAGAAGCTGCAATTAACGCCGAGGGTTGGAGGAATTGGGCGACTACGATAGCAGGCGATCGCAACGGCGGCTATGCTTATGGCAACAATCTAGCCATTCGTCCGGCGCTTGACTCATCCCATCCTCCCGATTACATTGTCTTGCTCAATCCCGATACCATCGTGCGATCGGGAGCCATAAAAACGTTAGTAGACTTTATGGAAGAACATCCCCACATTGGCATTGCCGGAAGTCGTCTAGAAGACCCCGACGGTACGCCTCAATGTTCTGCGTTTCGCTTTCATACGCATCTGAGCGAATTAAATTCCGGTTTGCGCCTGGGCATCGTTTCTAAGCTATTATGTAAATGGATAATCGCCCCTCCCGTGTCTGACGTTACTTGCAAAACCGACTGGGTAGCAGGGGCTAGCATGATAATCCGTCGCGAAGTCTTTGAGGCAGTGGGTTTACTCGACGAAGATTATTTTATGTACTACGAAGAAGTCGATTTTTGCCTGCAAGCCAAAAAAGCAGGGTGGGATTGCTGGTACGTTCCCGAAAGTCGAGTAGTTCATTTAGTCGGACAAAGTTCGGGCGTAACTAATACCAAAGTGCCACCAAAACGCCGTCCTCAATATTGGTTTGATTCTCGACGACGTTACTTTCTCAAAAATCACGGTGCGTCCTACGCTGTCTTAGCCGATTTTTTTTGGTTGTTTAGTTTTATCATTTGGCGAGGACGCAGAATCATTCAAGGAAAACCCGATACCGATCCACCTTACTTTTTAACCGATTTCGTTCGCCATAGCTTAAAAGGAATTAGCGATCGGTGACTGGGATATCGGGATATTGGGAAATAAAGATAACAAAAATATAAATTTCCCTTTCACCAATCGCTTGTTAAAAAGTTCGTTCTTGCTGTGTTTGTGGTAGCAGTGGTTGTGGTCGCAGAGAAGGAACCCTGGGGTTAGATTCTTGACACGCTCCTGGTTGCGTTGGTTCTTGTAAAGATACATTGTTATTGTTGTAGCGACCGATACCATAGCGGTTGAGCGCCGATTCTAACCAAGCCGCATCGAATGCAACCCCAGCAACCCCTTCCATACCCCAACGCCAGCCTAGATAGGTAGCTCGTTCTGAGGCAACCACGGCGGGGAGTCTTTCATCGGTCAGCCAAATAGCTTCCGTTTGGCTATCGGTTCCCACAGGTCTAATTACGCCGCCAACGAGAGTACTAATAACGCCGGGTTGTCCGGTTGGGGATAACTGAGAGCCGATAACTTCTATGGCAATGGGAAATGAATTAGAAAATGCCCAATACGCGCCAAAAAGAGGTCGTAAACGCTCTTTTACTTCAGGAAGCGAAAGATTGCCTGTCGGACCAGTTACGATCGCCCTACCGCCTTGGCTTATCCATCTTTCCAGAGATAAGGCTTGAAGTTGGTCGATATCTTCTACGTTAGGTAAGAGCAATACACCTACCGAACCAAAAGCGTATTCGTCTTGCCATTGCGAGGCATCGACAATACAGTAATCAACGCCTGTTGCTTGTAAGCGTTTGGCGATCTCTGTCCATTGTGGGGAGTTTTCTTTGGTTTTGATGATTCCCAAGCGGGCGGTTACGGCGCTAGCCTCAGAGACAGAGAGAGTTAAAGATAAAAGATAAGTAAGGAATGCTAAGATTTTGCTTTTTTTTGTAAAAAAATTGGGATTTAAAGACGATTTTTGGCAATTCATAGCATTTTTTGACACGATAACTCTCCTTCTCCTCTTCGATTGGGATTTATAGCAACTTTTAGTTGAGTAGACTAACAGGTTATGCCCCCTCTGTTACAGTGACCAGTGAAGTAAATTGGTAGGCGATAACTGCTATCAACCAAGCTTGAATATATAGCTTACAGCAATTGATGGGTAAATCGAAGGTAAGAACAATTGAGATTAATTCATCTCTTCATTACCTATTGTGTCTTCTTCTTCATACTCTTCTGAAATCTCGCCTCCAAAACTGCGTTGAGGAGGAATAGCCGCGATAATAGCATCAATCACTTTAGAAACGGGGATGATTTCTAGACCTAAATCGTCTGGAAAAGTTTGTCCTTTGGGAACGATCGCGCGTTTAAATCCCAATTTAGCTGCTTCTTTAAGTCGCAGTTCCATTTGCGAAACTAAACGGATCTGTCCTCCCAATCCTACCTCACCGATTAAAACAGTACGCGGATCGACAACGCGATCCCGGAAACTGGCAACCACAGCAATTGCCACTCCTAAATCTGCTGCTGGTTCTTCAACTCCTAACCCCCCCGCCGAAGCAACATAAGCATCTAATTTCGATAGCGGAATGCCAACGCGCTTTTCCAATACCGCAAGGATCTGTTGCAAGCGGCTATAATCTACCCCAGTTGTGGAACGACGAGGCGACGCATAACTAGTAGGACTGACTAATGCTTGCAACTCGACGACAATGGGACGGGTTCCCTCGCAAGCAACTACCGTTGCCGTACCGGGTGCGAGTTCGTCGCGGTTGCCCAAAAATAACTCAGAAGGATTATCAACTTCTTGCAACCCGTGTTCTACCATTTCAAAGATACCAATTTCGTGAGTGGCTCCGAAACGGTTTTTAACCGATCGCAACAAACGATGAGACGCATAGCGATCGCCCTCAAAATACAGTACCGTATCGACTAGGTGTTCTAATACTCTCGGTCCCGCGATCGCGCCTTCTTTGGTCACGTGACCGACAATAAAATAAAGTAATATTTCTCTCGCTTTGCTACTTGCATCAAAGCGGAAGTACATTCTCGCACCTGAGCAACCGAACCGGGAGCCGATGTTAGGGAGGCAAAATAAAGGGTTTGAATACTATCGATAATCCCTACTTGCGGTTTAAGCGATTCTAATTCTCGCAAAATCTCTTCTAAATCCGTTTCGGGGAGAACGTAAAGATTAGATTCGTTATTTTTTGAGTTATCTTTTGACGATTTACGTTCTTTTTTTTCCTTACCATTGCTCGTATTCTCTTCTGGTGCAGAAGTTGATTGCGTCGCTACGCCTAAGCGAGAACCGCGTAACTTAATTTGCTGTCCCGACTCTTCCGCCGATACATAAAGAATTCTGGGTAAGCGCTGAGATAGTTGGTTAGCGACTTGCAACAGGAGAGTCGATTTTCCAATACCAGGATCTCCCCCAATTAACACTAACGAGCCTGGAACAATGCCGCCTCCCAACACTCGATCTAATTCTCCATAACCAGAAGCAAATCGCTCTTGATCTTGCTGAGTAATTTGAGAAAAACGCACCGATATTCTAGGTTGAGCGGGACCTGACGCTTTGCCAGTCGGTCGCGTCGTCGATTGCCAGCCTCCGCGATTTGAACCAGCCGAGCTTGATGGAACGATTTGTTCTTCTAGAGTGCCGTAAACTGCGCAGCTTGGACATTTACCAAACCACTGAGGCGATTCTGCTCCACAAGCGCTACAAACGTAAACAGTTCGAGATTTGGGCATTGAAGTTTTTTTAAATAATTGTTAAATTCACTCAGATAACGAGCAAAATATCCACCAGCCTAAACAATTAAGTAAACCTTAAAAATGCTCGTTTATGCCAACTGGGTAAGCATTTTCAGAATTAATAATAACGGGAAAGCGATATTCTAGAAAAAGAAACATTCACAATTTAACTTAAAAATTAGCAATTCAACTTAAAAAAGGAGTGTTGAGTAACTTGGAGACTCATAAAGAAAAAATCTTGGTTGTAGACGATGAAGCTAGCATTCGGAGAATTTTAGAAACTCGTCTTTCAATGATTGGCTACGATGTTGTAACGGCGGCTGATGGCGAAGAAGCTCTCGAAGTCTTTCACCAAACCGAGCCGGATTTGGTCGTATTGGATGTCATGATGCCCAAGCTCGATGGCTATGGCGTTTGTCAGGAACTCCGCAAAGAATCAGATATTCCCATCATTATGTTAACGGCTTTAGGAGATGTTGCCGATCGCATTACGGGTTTAGAGTTAGGGGCAGATGACTACGTAGTAAAACCCTTTTCCCCCAAGGAATTAGAAGCGAGAATTCGTTCTGTCCTGCGTCGGGTTGATAAAAATGGGGCCCCAGGGATTCCCAGTTCGGGAGTTATTCATGTCGGCTCGATTAAAATAGATACTAATAAGCGTCAGGTTTACAAAGGCGACGAACGCATCCGTTTGACTGGAATGGAATTTAGTTTGCTTGAGTTGCTGGTAAGCCGTTCTGGAGAACCTTTTTCGCGATCGGAAATTTTACAAGAAGTTTGGGGTTACACGCCAGAACGTCACGTCGATACTCGCGTGGTTGACGTTCATATTTCTCGATTGAGAGCCAAGTTAGAAGATGACCCCAGCAATCCAGAATTAATCCTAACTGCACGGGGCACAGGGTATTTGTTTCAACGCATTTTAGAACCAGGAGAAGAGTAAGAAAATTATGAATGATGAATGATGAATTATGAAAAGTGGGAGTTCAAAGTTCAACCGAGATCCAAAATTAAGATTTCCTTCTTCCCTCTCCCTCCTTCTGCCCTCTGCATAAAAGCCCTCTGCCTTAAGACTGTAAGTTATGTACTTCATCTAAAAAGAGAATTGCTTCGATGTCTAAATCCGATCCCAATCGAGTTTTGCGTCTGCTTCCTCTGGTAGTAGGAGGATTAGGAGGAACGTTGCTGCTAGTTAATCGTTTAACAACTACCCAGCTTACAGAATCTCAAGCGCGTTCGGATGTGATGGGCACTATTCTGAGTGCGATTTTGATTCTGGTTGGTTTAATTTGGCAGCAAATCCAGCCGCGATCGCCCGATGCGGTTACGCTTATTGGTAAAGAGGGAATGGAACTCGCAAAGGATTTGCCCGATGAAGTGAAAACCGAACTCGCTTGGGCATCTCACCTTTTGCTGACAAATACTGCAACTAGAACGTTAGTCGTTTGCGATCGCGAAAAAGTTCTCTTGCGGCGAGGCGTTTTAGGTTCCAATCCCGACGTTAAACTAGGTCAGATTGTGCGGCGAGTCATAGAAACTCAAAAACCCATCTATTTTGTCGATCTAAAACTCTTTCCAGGGCGAATAGAATTCGATTATTTGCCAGAGAATACCCAAGGAGTCATCTGTCAGCCGATGGGCAAGCATGGCGTTCTCATTTTAGGCGCTAATGCACCTCGCAGCTACACTAAACAGGATGAAAACTGGGTTGAAGGAATTGCAGATAAATTAGGAGAAACCCTTAGTCGCTACAACAACGAAGTGATTGCCCCACAATCTTAAGCGATATTCTAGATAACTATGCCAAATTAGGTGTTTTTACGAAAAAATTCGAGATAATGTTCTTATCTGATGTGTTATCTCGAAAAATTCCGTAGAATAACTTCATGAAAGATAGTTATATGGAAAGATTCCGTAGAATAAACAGTTAGGCTGCTAGCTGTTTAGCGAGTGTAGCAGCCTGACAAGTTATCTGTGAGCATTCAAAGCCAAGCTACTTGTGATTTGTAGTATTTTGTAGTACGATTTGGTGTGGTTGACTAACCCTATAACTATTGCCCATGATTCGATCGACCACGCCTGAAGACATGACTGCTCTGATTGCCCTAGCAGATGCAACCGGGCTTTTCCCACCGAGTGGGTTAGAGTTATTGCGCCAGATGTTGAGCGATTCTTTGGGAGGCAACAGTGACACAGATACCTTCTGGATTACTGACGATGATAATGTACCCGTAGGCGTTGCTTATTGCGAACTAGAGCGGATGACGAATAGGACTTGGAATTTGCAATTAATCGCAATTCACCCCGATCGCCAAGGGCAAGGACGCGGTGCGAAACTGCTACGCTACGTTGAGCAGGCTTTGATGGTGCGCGGTGGGCGTATGCTGCTAGTGGAAACGTCCGGGCTGCCGGACTTCGAGGGCATACGGGCATTCTATGTGAAGTGCGGCTACAAGGAGGAGGCGCGCATTCGCGATTTCTACGCAACAGGTGATGATAAAGTCGTGTTCCGCAAAGTGTTGAACGCAGACTAAATTGCTATCTGGGGCAGTGAGCGACAAACGAGCCTAACAACCATATTGAAGCAGACTACCGAGAGATTTTGATGGAGTGTCAAAGTTACTTGTAGCCGCTCAACAGGAACGTTAGGCGTTCAATTATGAAGAGAATACGCTAACAGAAATGACTATGCTGATTGAATTAGATAGTAACAACCGAGCCTCCGTAAGGAGGCTGTTCGATCGTTATCCGTGCCTGCGCGGTTTTATCGCAGCGGCCATCGGAGGTGGCATGGGGAAAGTCTTTGTAGACTCAAAAGAGGAACCTCGCATGGCCCTCGCCGTGCTTGAGTTTCATTTCCTGGCGGGCGATCCACTCCACGCAAATCCCCAGCAACTTGAAAAGCTACTGCAACCTGGAGGGATGGTGATTGCCCCAACTCCAGTGTGGCAGCATCTAGTCACCTCCATCTATCCAAAAGCGTTGAACGTAGATTATCGCGAAGCCTTCCAAGCAGACAAGTTCGATGTTGATAAGTTGAGACAGTTCTGTCAGACACTACCCAGCGGGTTTGAACTGCGGCAAGTGCGCCTCGAAGAGGTGACGCAATTCGCCGCAGACCTTAATCCTTAACTGGTCTACAACTTTCGTTCTCACGAAGATTTCATTAACCGAGGAGTCGCTCTGGGCATCCTACATCAGGGCAGGTTTGTCTCCGGCGCTTCCACCGCAGCGGTTGGCGGGGGGAAAGTGGAGATTGATATCCAGACCCACGATCGGTTTCGTCGCCGGGGGTTAGCCAGGGCGGTCGCCGCAGCCCTAATACTGTATTGCCTCGATCGCGGGTTAGAGCCATGTTGGGATGCGGCGAATGAGCCGTCTTCAGCCCTTGCGCGACAACTAGGGTTTCGCTCGACGGGGAAATACGAAGCAATAAACCTGCTGGATGATGAGAATGCCGCAGGCTAAACTCCGGTGCCGCACTGCACACTGAACAAGGTAGTGGAGCCAACTTCCTACAGCGTTAGGAATGTATGATGGTTTGAGGAACGAAACCCATCATCTATCTTTAGTTCCAATCTCCTTAAGGTAAAGACATCGCATCAATTTTAAAAGGGTGTTACTTTAGAACATATCTAAACGCTTCGCTGCACCGGAACGTCGTGAGTTGGCTGGCTGAGCAGTCAAGGCTATCTACATCTGGCGATCGCGATCGTTATATTGTTAATCCTTACTTCATAAATAGTCTCCAACTTGCTTTATCATTCCTTTAAAATTTCGGGGATTTTTTCAAGGTTTTTTAAAGTTTTGATGAAACCAGTGGAAATACGTAGACATTCGTTCCGCAAAATGTTATCAAGGTATTATTGGTAGGGGTTAAATTGGTTGGTAAGAGGGACTGTAAGAGATCGTTTATAGAAAAATAATAGACTTCATCTTTTTCGAGAGCGAGTGCTATATTGATAAACTCTCAGTCCCTTTTCTTTTTTATCAGTCTTTTGAATTAAAAATTTTAAATTACCTAAAATGCAGGGGCGAGCTAAAGCTTTTTGTAATAATTTTTGATACTCTACATTCTCAATAACATAAGAGCCAAATCGTTCTAAATGAGGATTTTGTAATTGAGCGTCGAATAATACAAATCCTCGCTTTCGTAGGTGTTCGACAATCTTAACCATTGCAACTTTCGACCCTTCAGGAATGCGATAAAACATCGATTCTCCAATGAAAAGCCCTTTAATTGCTATTCCTAATATTCCTCCCGCTAAGCGATCGCCTTGCCAAGTTTCAAAACTATGGGCCCAGCCAGCTTGATATAATTCAAAATAAATCTCTTTTAAATCCGAAGAAATCCAGGTCGTTTCTCGATTGGCGCATCCTTCGCACACTGCCCGAAAATCTCGATTAATCGCTACGGTAAAACGTCCCTGATTGAGAGAGCGACGCAAAGAGGTAGGATAGCGAAAGCGATCGTCAAGCGGAATTAGGGTTCGTTGGCGGCTACTATACCAACCCAATTCGCCATATTCATCCGCCATTAAAAAATAGCCTTGAGCATAGCCTTGTATAATAGACGCAACATTATCCATTTAGAATACAGAATTAGATCGTTGAGAATTCTCTCATGACGACTCAACCGATTCCACCGATTACTTTACCTCCCATGCGCGATCCCCAACTCGAAGGGGAGTGGCTGCAAAAAGCTTTGCACCAATGGCTCGATCGCGAGTTTATTCCCGAAGCCATTAACCAGCAAATTGCTCGGCGAGCCTCACAAATCTTTGTACGACAGCGCCTTGAAGGAGAAAATGACTTAGGTTCTCTCGTCATCGCGATCGTCACAGAGATGCAAGCGTTTGATTTTCGAGAGAGTTTTTATAGCGAATTTGCGATCGCCAATGCCGTCAGCGATCTGATACTAGATAGTCTGGGAATCGAGCGCTGTTGCGGACAATAATGGGACTAGGGATTGGGGAACGGTAAAACTTACATTTATTTTTCCCCTTTACCCCAAAAAAATCTTAGTGTCTCAGTCGCCAGTCAATCATTACCAACTCGACTTAACTACCCCAGGTAATAATCCTTGGTGCGCCCATTCGCGCAAAACGTTACGAGATAATCCAAAATCTCTGTAATATCCTCTAGGTCTTCCTGTCTTCCAACAACGGTTGTGCTGGCGGTTAGGAGCGCTATTGCGCGGTAATTGTTGTATTTGGCGATGAATTTCGATCTTTTCATCTAAAGATTCAGCTAGGCGAAACTGTTCTTTTAATTCGGCTCTTTTATCAGCATATTTAGCAACGAGAAGACTGCGCTTTTTCTCGCGCTCGATCATAGATTTCTTTGCCATAAACTTTTCAGTTAGTATTCTTAATTTAAGACAGCATTTCCTATCTTATCTCATATGACTATTTCTTAGATATGGTTATTTTTCTCGCAAGACAAACCCATCTAGCTTTTGACTCAAGCCATAAAGCAGTTAGATAAGAAATGTAGAGCAAACACGGTTTTCTATTCCCCGTTCCCTATTCCCTACCCCAAAAAGGCTTAGCGAGGATTAACAGCCAATAAACCCAAAAATTTGATAGGCTATCCTAATAACTTTTAACAATGTAGACTGAGCGTGGATATAGTAATTGGTCGGGGTAAAACGGCTCGACGAGCCTATGGAATTGATGAAATTGCACTTTCACCTGGAGTGCGTACTTTAGATCCTAGCTTGGCAGATACTCGCATTCGTCTCGGCAGTATCGATCGCGAAATCCCCATTATTGCTAGTGCTATGGATGGCGTAGTAGACACGCGCATGGCAGCCTTGCTCTCCGAATTAGGAGCGATGGGAGTCCTTAACTTAGAAGGCATTCAGACTCGTTATGACGATCCAGAACCTATTTTAGACCGCATTGCCTCAGTTGGTAAATCTGAGTTTGTCGGGTTAATGCAGGAACTTTATGCAGAACCGATTAAGCCCGAATTAATTCAACGACGCATCAAAGAAATTAAAGAAAGAGGAGGCATTGCAGCCGTTAGTCTAACTCCTGCGGGTGCTGTAAAGTATAGCGAAACTGTCGCTACGGCTGGAGCCGATATATTATTCGTTCAAGCAACAGTAGTTTCTACAGCGCATCTTTCGCCAGAATCAACGATTCCTCTAGATTTGGTTCAATTGTGTCAAGAAATGCCTATCCCCGTTATTTTAGGCAATTGCGTCACTTACGAAGTGGCATTAAATTTGATGAAAGCGGGAGCGACTGCGGTTTTAGTCGGAATTGGGCCGGGTGCAGCTTGTACGTCTCGCGGCGTTTTAGGAGTCGGCGTACCTCAAGCGACAGCAGTAGCAGATTGTGCGGCGGCGAGAGACGATTTCGAGCGAGAAACAGGTAAATACGTTTCTGTCATTGCTGACGGCGGCATTATTACTGGAGGCGATATCTGTAAATGTATAGCCTGCGGTGCCGATGCTGTTATGATTGGTTCTCCTATTGCCAGAGCAGCAGAAGCGCCTGGACGCGGCTATCATTGGGGAATGGCAACGCCTAGTCCCGTCTTACCTCGTGGAACTCGTATCAATGTAGGAACGACAGGAACAATTGAGGAAATTTTGGTTGGGCCTGCTAAATTAGATGATGGCACTCATAACCTTTTGGGCGCTCTCAAGACCAGTATGGGAACTTTAGGAGCGAAGAATATTAAGGAAATGCAGCAAGTAGAAGTCGTTATCGCGCCTTCACTGCTTACCGAAGGAAAGGTTTACCAAAAGGCACAGCAATTGGGAATGGGTAAATAGATAAATTTCTTAGCAGAGAGTCTTTATTAGGGACAAGGGGAAAGGGGAAAACTTCATTTATATTTTCCCCTTTAACCGAACAAAGCTTTTCTTTTGCTCTTGAAAAGCAATTTTCTAGCTTTTGCTTGTTAAGCTTTAGTTAATGCTCGAACGATGCGATCGCATCCTATTCTTCCTCCCGACAGGTTGCGAGCAACTGGCCCGATTTGTAATGCTGCCAATCCTCCCAGAACATAAAATTCGCTACCTGGGAAGCGTAAATGTTCGTTTAATACGGGCAATTTCTTGACAATTTGGGTTGGATGTGTATCTAAAATATCGATTAAAAGTGGATGTTGAGTTGCGTCGAATCTGGTTCCGGTTGCTAACCAAATGCGATCGCATTGCAAAATCTCGCTATTGACGCATCTAACTTGCCAAGAGTTTTCTTGCCAAGTTGCTTCTATGACTTCGCAGCGTTCGTTAAGCGTTACTTTGCCATTTCTGGAAGCACGTCTCAACTGTAACATCATGGCAGGAGTCATCGACCCGCCGTTGCGTGCCTGTTGAATCAGTTGCGATCGCGCTTCCCAATCGGTTTCTTCGGCAAATCCTTTCAGATATTTTGGTCCTAACCAACCAGGATCGGCATCGAATAACTTTTCTTGCAACTCCCGTCGCGACATGAGAATGACTTTAGCGCCTCGATTAATCGCACCGATCGCAAGATGTCCGCTAGTGAGTCCGCCACCAATAATTAAAATTGTTTCTCCTGCTATGTGTAACGTTCTGAGATCTACTTTCTGCGAATGACACAATCTTTCTGGAGGATAAAGATCGCGAATCTTATTTACCCATTCGGGAAATTGCAAAACGCCGCTTCCGGTTGCTAAAACCACTCGACGAGCAACGATCGAACGTCCGTCGGCTAACATGAGTTGATAGCGAGGACGCAAATTGTGATGAATTGGTAGGATGCGATCGATTTTTGCTTGGCAAACGCAATCTTGTAAGTTCCAGCGACGAATGACTTCAGCACAAAAATCTTCAAATAACTTCGTTCCTGGGAGATCGTAAGGCGGAAATAATTCATCGGGTCGATTTTCGGCAAATGCCCTCAAAGCAAAGGGATTGGGGTCGGGATGGTGAACCGCAGGCGATCGCAAGTGGGGAATTTCTTGTGCGGAAAACTGGTGTCGCCATTGACTCAACCAAGTTCCACTCGGATCGAATACTAAAAAGCGATGACGCAATTTAGCGCGTTTTTGCAGTAGATGAGTCGCTAACGTTAATGCTTGCGGCCCCGCACCCACAATCGCTATATCGATGTAGGGAGGTAACGATATCTCTTTCATAATAATCTTTAGTTACTTTTTTTCTTCGCCTGACTTAGCAATCCCAAAACCCCCAACAAACCCAAACCAAACAAGGTAGAAGATTCTGGAACCGATTCCACTTGAAAATCCACAGCGAAACTTCCCGATGGCGCTAAAGGCGTGCGATTATTAGCGCTATTGACATCTACTAATCTAAATTCGGCAGAATATAGTCCTGCTGGCGCAGATTGTGAGGTATAAAAGGTTGGTAGAAAAGAAAAATCGTCGCCTCGATCAATGACGTAGCGCTCGCCTACAGAATTAAATAAATCCATTCCCGTCGAGTCAGCAACCCCCAATCCAGGCGAGATCGAAACCAATTCTAAGGCAATTTCTGCATCTTCTAGCGATCCTTGCCACCCTCCCTCAGAACTGTTGTATAAATACTCGGCGGCGGGATCGTTAGTATAGTTGAGGAGAGACTGTACGGGTGCGATCGTCCAGTTAGTATATTCTTCATTGGTTCTTTGATTGATAAGTCGGTTGGCGAATACTCCCGTTCCTGGTAAAAGCTGAATCGGAGGCAATTCCGTCCAATATTCGGGAATGCGATTGTTCGTACTAGTTGAGATGACAGTAGGGTTATCTAGCGAACCCGTGTAACTATAGGAACCGATCGCGTGAAAGTGGTTAGTCGTCGGATCGGGTTCTAAATGGGGAAAGAGAAAGGATAGGCGATTGTAGTTAGGATTTGCTAAACCTGTATACGTGCCATAAGTTACGAACTCTTGACCGTCTAACCCAATATAGTAATGTTCGTAATCTGGTCTTGTTGATGTGGTTTCGGCGAGGCTTTTTTGTACTGGTGCAAGGACAGTTAACAGTGTTAGAGAAAGTCCAAATCCTAATCCAGAGATGGAATTATTCATGAGTCTTATGTTGCGATAACGATAACGAGTTTCAATTTTATAATAAAATGATAATCATTATCATAAAAACTGAGCGAAATGATTACTGCGATCGCGGGTTTGCCAGGTTCGGGGAAAACCCATTGGATTCGAGAACAGATTGCTAAAACGACATTACCCGTCTTATATTTCAGTCCTCAAACGGATTCTGTTCCGATTGATGCCACATATTTACAAAGCGAGTTTCCTAATCTCTTGGTTTTGTCTTCAGGAGAAGAAGATAAGTTATTTACCGCCGCCAAAGAATCGAGAGTTTATCTAGAATTGCCTTGGTATTTAGATTTATCTGCGATCGAACCCTTGCTACAACAACTCGACTGTCATCGAGTAGCGATGATGTCTCAGGCGTTACAAAATACGGGATTTGAAGCTTGGGCGGATGAGGTTATTCCAGGCAATAATTATGAGGCGCGAATAAACGGACAAATACAAATTCATCGCGGTGTTTTGAGCGGAGAAATTCTAGATTTTGCCAGTTTATCAGTATTTTGGTACGAACTAATTTGTGGGGCATATGGAGAAATTAGTCGCGTCAAAGGAATTTTCGAGATTGCTGACGGACAGTGTATTTATGGAAAAGTTCTCAAAGGGATTCCTCCCCAAGAGTTTGAGGCATTAAATTTACCTGTTTGGTTAGAAGGAAGACCGCAGCGTTTTAGCGGCTTTGAAATCGTGGGTTGCAATTTAGATAAAGAAGAGATTTCCCAAACGCTTCAAGATTGTTTGATTCCAGAAGCTGCGATCGCACATTACCAACAACAAGTTAAAGAATCCCTAGAAGAGGTACAGGTATGAAAATTGCAGTAATGTCTTGCATTCATGGAAATTATCCTGCCTTAGAAGCGGTATTGGATGATTGCGATCGCAATTCCTGCGAAAAGATCTACTGTCTCGGCGATTTAGTCGGATACGGTCCCCATCCTAATGCAGTAGTTGAGATGATTCGTTCTCTCGATATCCCAACCGTACAAGGGTGTTGGGATGAGGATATCGTTGAAGGGTTAAATGCTTGCGAGTGCAGCTATCCTTCGCTCTTAGCAGAAAAACGAGGCAAGTTAGCACATGAATGGACGAATCGACAAGTTTATCCCGAAACGCGCGAATATTTAGCCCAATTACCTCACACGATTAAAGAAGGAAATCTTTGTTTCGTGCATGGCAGTCCCCACAGCAACCACGAATATTTGTTGCCAGAAATAGATGCTTTTACCGCCTTGGAGAGGGTTTTATCAACTGATGCAGACGTGCTTTTTTGCGGTCATACGCATATCCCTTACATCCGTACCTTGGATGCAGAAGAGTTACAAGTAAAAGTCCGTCAACCGAATACCCAGCAAGAAGAATATTTAACTTTCACAGCACCAATCAAACGCATTATCAATGTCGGTTCGGTTGGCGAACCCCGTCACGGTCGTCCCAATGCAACCTACGTTATTTATGACACCGATACGGAAGCAGTAACGCTACGAGAAGTCGAGTATAATTATCAGGCAACCTGTATGGCAATTCTAGAGGCAGGTTTGCCGCCTATTTTTGCTTGGCGCTTGGCAAGGGGTTTAGAATTTGCAGAAAAAGCAGACGACCCAACTCATGTTTGTGCAAGATAGATTGTTAATTTCTAAAATATTTTGCGATCGTTAATTTTGAACCGAAATTAGATAATGCTTAAGATGTCCTTGAAATAAGATGCAGAATAATTCTTGAGGTTACACTAATTTGGCATGAGGTACAAAAAAGATTATAGTTATATTTTGCGTACTGTTTTGTGTTGTAGTAGGTTGAGTTTTTATGGCAACAGATAGGCGCATAAACTATGCCACTGAATAAGCAGGCTATCTTAGATGATATTTTTCGCAACGCACCACTGTTAAACTCAGAAGACGACTGCGCTGAAAATGTTGTTATTCCTTTGCTGTTGAGGCTAGGTTATGACAGAAATCAAATAGGGCGAAAAGTCTCAATTACTGGAACATCAGGACATCGATTTAGGAAACAAGCTGATATCGTTATTTACATCAGAGAACGTCCATCTCTTGTTGTTGAGACTAAGCGTATTCAAAATCGCCTCAAAGAAGAAGATGTTAATCAAGCACTCTCTTATGCTCAACTTCTCGACCCCCCATCGCCAATTGCTATTTTAACTAATGGGCGCGATTGGGAAGTTTACTACCTAGACAGAGACGATATTGGCGGTTTAGAATCTGTTCCTGAGCCACAAGAACTTGAGAGTACAATACTTACTGTTTCTAGCACTGCAATTCCAATAGAGAAAAGACAAGCTGCTGAAAGACTTTTAGTAACCATTGAAAATAAAGGTGATTTAGAAACAGCATTTAGGGAATGTCGCAAAGAACTAGCGAAGGAAGGACTTATTGCTGAATCTGCATTTGACGAACTGACTAAAATTCTTACTTGTAAGTTTAGTGAAGAGAAAAAATTTGCTGAAGGTCTTGCACCTAATCGCTTTACTTCTCAATGGCTTTTGGGTAGTGGCCCACTAGCTGCTTTACAGCAAATGTTTTCTGAAGCCAAACAAACTTTTAATGTGTTTCCCACTGGTACTCAGATTCAAATTAGGAATAACGAAACTGTTGAAAAAATTGTCCGTGAATTAGAACCATTTGGTCTTTATGGGTTCAAGACACCACTAGGATTAGCTGGTGCTGGAGGTGATGTAGTTGGTTCTGTCTATGAAGCTTTTTTGACTGGAACACTACGGGGGGATTTAGGACAATATTTGACTCCAAGGCAGTTGGTTGAATTTATGGTCGAGATAGCCGATATACAAATTGGTGAGAAAGTTCTTGATTTATCATGTGGAAGTGGTGGATTTTTAATTAGAGCGTTTATAAATGTACGTAAGAAAATTCGCTCCCTTAATTCTGAGCAAGATGAAAAAGATCGCTTAGTCAGTGAACTTGTAACAAATAACCTTTGGGGAATTGAGATAAATCCACGTTTAGCTACTTTATGCAGAATAAATATGATTTTGCATGGAGATGGTTACGAACACATTTATACAGGAGATTCAATCAGGGAAGATTTTTTTGAGAATACAGATGGACGAAGAACAGATTTTTCAAGAATTGAGCAGAACAATGTCGCAAAGTTTGATGTGATTCTTATTAATCCTCCATTCAACATACCATATGAGGACTCTACCTCTCTGAATCGATATAATTTAGGACGTGGTAAAGCTGCTCAAGGCTCAGATTATCTTATTCTTGAGAGAGCTATTCGGCTATTGAAACCTGAAACTGGTCGCCTGCTTGTTATTCTACCTCATGGTGTTGCAAGCGGAGTTTCCGAAACCGAAATACGTAACTTTGTGAAAACTAACACACATATTCATGCTTGTATAAGCTTACCAGTAGGAGCGTTTAAACCATTTGGAGGTTCTAACGCAAGAACTTGTGTTCTATATTTGAAAAAGGCTGCTAAAGATGATAGAAAGAAGCGTTTTTTGGCACAAGCAGAGCGTGTTGGCTATGATATCACCTCAAAATATTATAGAGAAACTGACTTCAACGATTTACCTTTTATCGCAGAAGCATATCATAGTGTGAAGCACAATTTGTCATGACCATACAGTTAATTAAAATAGAACCTTTAATATTAACTATCACTGAAGAATCAGCAAGTAGTATTGATACAATTGATGCTGGTGCAGCTTATACACAGTATTTACACGAGCAGAGAGGGGATTTTGAGAGGAAACCGTTAGGTAACTTTGTAGAAGTCATTTCAAAGAGTATTAATCCACGCTCAGACAAATATAGATATCAAACGTTTGAATACATAGATTTAAGGGAAGTAGATGACATTTATGGCTATATCTTGACATTTAAAGTCAATCAAGGAAATGAGATAGGAAGCACCAAATACCGCTTTCAAAAAAATGACATCCTGTTTGCCAAAATCATGCCTAGTTTAGCAAATAAAAAAATCGCATTGGTAACTCAGGATGTAACTAATGCTGTCACTTCAACTGAGTTTATTGTTTTGAGAAAAAAAGTGCAAGCTGAAATTAATTTATATTATCTTTTTCGGGCTTTGCGCTCTGACCATTTTACACGACAAGCAACAGCAAATGTTACTGGTGCAACGGGTCGGCAACGAATTAGTCCATCTAAGCTATTAGAATTACAAATAATTGTCCCACCAGAGGAGATTCAAAAACAAATTGGAGATGCGGTAGAGCAAGAGTTTACACTACGAACGTTAGCGGCAGAACAGTCTAAAAAAGCTGATGATTTAGCCCAACTCGTACTTGGCAATCTTACTCTTAGAACTAATAATTGAGAGACTTTCTCTGGGTGTTGTTAAAATATTGTCTACAGGCTCGATGCTCAAGAAAGTGGCTGTATGGCGATTGTTGTAACCCTTAGTCTAGAATTAGAAGCACTGCTTTATGACAGGGCTGCTCGGCAAGGTCAAGATGTTAATCTAGTTGCATCCGAGTTATTAGCTAGTGTCTTAGCGTGGGAAGAACAAGATTTAGAAGAAGCGATTCAGGGTATTCAACAAGGGTTAGATGATTTTGAGGCAGGTCGGTTTCGTTCTTTTGAGAAGTTTGCCCAAGAACAACGCCGCAAATATAATTTACCAGCCAATTCGTAACGTATCGTATTGAAATTCCGAGTGTAGCGGAGACTGAAGCAGATAATGCCTTCTTACATTTGTCCCAAGTTGCTTCCCCTACAATAGCAAGTCAATGGTATTCAGGTTTGCTGCAAGCGATCGCGCCTAAGATTAATTTGGTTAATGCTGTAAGTTTACACTCTACAAAACTTTATCTTTTATGATAACGATTATCATTACAATGAATGATGTTCCGATCGCTCTCTACAGAAATATTGATGTCTTCATCTAACCTCCCATCTCTCCTACATCGTCCGCGTCGCCTGCGTCGTACCGAAGCTATCCGCCGCATGGTACGAGAAACCCAACTAACCGTTAACGACCTCATCTATCCCGTCTTTGTCATGGAAGGGGAAAATATTAAACAAGAAATTCCCTCCATGCCAGACTGTTATCGTTATTCTCTCGATCTACTGCTAAAAGAAGTAGCTGATGCTTATAATTTAGGCATCAATGCGATCGCGCTTTTTCCCCTCATTGCAGAAGAAAAGAAAGATAACGCAGGTACGGAAAGCTATAATCCCGATGGATTGGTACAGAAAACTGTAAAAGCATTAAAAAAGAAATCCCTAATCTCGTCGTCATTACCGATGTTGCTCTCGATCCCTTCTCTTTCTACGGTCAT
>JAAUUT010000050.1 GCA_012031035.1 Candidatus Altimarinota bacterium
GAAAAGTCACCGAGCAACGCGCGATCGCGATTTAATTTTAGAAGGAGCAGCAGCAGGTCAGATTTTGGCAACTTTAGAAAGGTTGATGGAGAATCAGAACTCTTAATAACTTTGCGCTCGTCGGGACGGCGTACTTTATCGCTCAATCAAGAAGCTTTGCGCCGCCAGATCGATTTTTTGGGCGTTCTGAATGCGGTCGAATTTTCCAGTCTGGATTTAGAATTGGTACGCGGTGCGCCTGAGTGTCGTCGTAATTGGTTAGATGCACTTCTCGTTCAAATCGAGCCTGTCTATGCTCATATTTTGCATCAGTATCAGCAAGTATTACGTCAGCGCAATGCCCTACTCAAAGAGATTCGTCAAAAAGAAACGGCGACACTCGCTTTAGAGTTGCCAAGTCAAACAATGCCCGATTCTCAACTCGAATGGGATCGACAATTAGCCGAGTTTGGTTCGCGAGTGACGCGACGACGCGCTAGGGTTATAGATAGACTCGCACCCTTAGCGCAAGCTTGGCACGAAAGCATTAGTGGGAAAACCGAGCTTTTAGAGATTCAATACGTTCCCAATGTCAATTGTACGAGCGACGATCCTGCTAGCGTACAACAAGCTTTTTTGGAGAAAATAGAACAGCGTCGCCTTGCCGAACAGCAATTAGGAACCACAGTAGTCGGGCCGCATCGGGATGAAGTTGATTTTAGAATTAACCATACGCCAGCTAAGTCTTATGGTTCTCAAGGACAGCAGCGTACATTAGTCCTTGCTTTAAAGTTAGCCGAGTTAAAACTGATTGAAGAAGTGGTAGGCGAATCGCCTTTATTATTGCTGGACGATGTTTTAGCCGAACTCGATCCCAATCGTCAAAATCAATTACTCGATGCTATTCAAGATCGTTTTCAAACTTTAATTACGACGACTCATCTTAATTCTTTTGATGCTCAATGGTTGAAGTCTTCTCAAATTCTTTCGGTCAAATCAGGAGCGATCGCAGGTGGATAATTAAGAGACAAAGAGAGTAGAGAGGCGATATACCGCGTCTCCTGAATTGCTTTCTATTATTTTCTACTTCTTTCTACTTTTTTACGATTGAGATGGGACTGACATCCTAGCGCGATCGCAATAATCTAAAACTAGCTTATTAAAACATATTTAATAGGAGGAGTGTTGATGAAAAAATTCATCTCAGGAATTATTGCCACTGGCGTTTTAGGAACTACTGTTTTAGTCCCCTCGCAACCCGCTTCGGCCGATCTAATTAAAGATGCGGCTATTGGTGCAGCAACGGGAGCCGTTACCGGAGAAGTTATCGGTCATGGTAGTACTTGGAAGAATGCCGTGGGAGGGGCTGCGGCTGGTGCGGCCGTTAGTGCGACTCATAACCGACGTGGCGATCGCGTTCCTACCCTCATTCAAGATGCCGCAGTTGGTGCGGCTGCTAACGCCGTTGTGGGAGAAGTTACGGACAATGGTTCGCTGGGCAAAAATGCAATTAATGGTGCGGTCACTGGCGTAATCGTCAACGTTACTAAATAAAGCTAAACCGCTCTTTTGTAAAAATTTTCATTGAATAAGGAGGTGCGATCGTTAAAACACGAAATTAATAGGGTGACTTATCTTCGATTTCCTTAAGGAAATCGATCGCTAATTGGGAAACTTATTGACAAATTAAACCTACCGAAGAGGTAGGTTTTTTATTCTCATTTTTAAGTCATGATGCAGAAGTCTTGTGCCGTTAACTCTGGAATGCCCGTCAGAGTAGCAAATTGTCCTCCAGAACCCAAACCTACTGTTGTCCCATTTTGATTGTAAAACAGGTTCCCCGTGTTAGTGCTGTAAGCAATTAACGCTACGCTCGCTGCCAGAGAATCATTAGCGACTACTGCAAACTTGCTCGCCTTGCTGAAGCCAAAAACAGTAAAGCCAACGCCACTATTGCTTTGAAGGGCACTGAAAATTGCTATATCTAGAACGATATGGTCGGCATTTCCGAAATCTTCAACGCGATCGCTTGTAAATATACAAAGATAAATATCAATACGAATTATCGATAAATTTTATGCAGGTTATTGGCGACGCAAGGAAATGTTCGACTCTTTAAGTTTGGTACTATGTGAGATAGAACGACTAAAGCGCAGCTTGATTAATCTAAAAATTATGACTCGCCGCGATCGCCCTTATCAACCTTTATTGCTGCGCATCCTGCATAATTTGAGTGCTGCGATCGCGATTTTGGCAATTATTACTTCATTCTTAGTTTACAATACATATGATGGTCGCCTTGTCAAGCTTCCGTTACCTAAAATTAACGACATCATTGGTCTTCATGGCACATTTGGATTGACTTTTCTGTTGTTATTTCCTGCTTTAGCCATCTACAGTTTTCATTGGGGGCAAAAACGTTTAGTACAAGCCGATTCTTTTAGCAAATTAGGGCAAGTTGGCAAGCCGATTTGGTGGTACAGTCTCCATCGAATCGTTAATACAATAATGTTAATTGCAGCAACCTGGGCATTAATTACGGGAAGACAGATGAAAGAAGAATGGCTTCCCGCAGGAGAAATTAACCATAGTTGGTATTATCTACATCTGTCAGCTTGGGTAATTTTAGTCATTTGTCTGGCAATTCATTTATTAATGATTATTAAAGTTGGTGGAACTCCCCTAATTTTATCGATGTTTGAATGGCAATACGTGCCAGAAGATTCGCCACTTTTGTGGAGAGCTAAAATTCGTTCTCTTTTTAATCGCGAAAGATAAAAAGATCGATGAAATCAAAAAATATTATTCTTGTAATTGCAGAAACTTTAGTGATTGGAGGAATACTTTTTGCGTTTATTTCTCCATTGTTTTCCCCATCAGAAGAAAACAATACTCAATCTTTAAATAGTTCTCTTCTAAATTAAATAATATTGGATTATGCGATCGCGCTAACTAAAATAACTGAAATTTCCCACTTCTTTGATATTCCAGAAACTTATCAATCGTGATACGAATATTTTGTCGCATCTCTGGTAAGTTGTTAATCTCAAAAAACTCCAATGAAGTTGATTCAGTTGAAGTTCTTAAACTTCCAGACCATTGGGTAATGTGTAAGATTAAAGCAAAACCTTGGATAATGTCACCATTAGGATAAATTACTCGCTCAAGCTCAGGATTAGAGGCAAAACCGATTGTTTCAAAACTTTCAACTACTAAACCCGTTTCTTCATAAACTTCACGAATTACACATTGTTCTGCTGATTCTCCTTCTTCTGCGCCACCACCTGGAAGATCCCAAAATCTAAAATCACTTCGTTTATGGAGAAGAATTTTTTGAGCATTATTCTGCACGATAGCTCGCCCACCAGGATTTAATAGTAGTTGCGAACCAACTTTTTTTCTCAATCGCATTATGTACGAATCGGCTAGAGTCATAATTTACTATGAGCTTATAGTTTATTCTTCGCGATCGTTTCGTTTAATTAGATTACAATTTTTACCTAAATTGTAATAGTGCGATCGCTTAAAGTATAATTATCTAGATTTTATTACTTTAATAAATTTAGAATTAGTGATCTTTAACTCTTCATCGACCTTGCTAACCGTATAACTTCTTTGTTCTCTTTGGGTCGAACCATCTAAATAATAATAAGTATTCTCGCCGATCAAATCAATCGAGGAATTAGTCTGAGAAATTTTTTGTAAATTATTAATAGTTACTCGTCTAAACTGAGTAAAAAAATTAGGATTAAATTGAGCAGCCAATCTAGAACCATACGATAGTCTCGCTTGCTCAAAACTTCTATTTGACAGCAGAACATAAAGTTTTTCAATAAATTTTATTGCTTCACTTTCATCAATCGCATTATTGATTATTCTAGGTTTGCTTTGCGATCGCACGGGTGAAGAATTCCGAACGATAGATTCGCTCACTTGTCTTGGTTTTACTTGAGTAGAACTAGAAACTTCTGTTTGTTTTGATTGATTCGATCGAACCACGGGAGATAGACTAGTTTCAGGAGTGTTTTGCTGTTTAGGAGAACTAGAAACTTCTGTTTGTTTTGGTTGAGTTGGTTGAATAACTTGTGATGGATTAGTTTCAGGCGTTTTTTCTTGTTGCGATCGCACTTGAGAATTACTAGGTAGATTTGAAGATACCGATTGCGGTTCTGATTGACGAGCGATAAAGCTATTAATTATTAACGTTGCCATCATAAAAGTGCCGACAATACTACCAATAATAGTAGCTTTTTGCCAATCATTTAGACTGCTAGAATGGGCATTCTCAAAGTATAAATTGCGATGGTTGCGATCGGGTTCAATAGCTGCTGGCACTATACGAGTTGAATTTTCAGAAATCGAGCGGTTTTTCCTGGGAAAAAATAGTTTATGTGAATTAGCGCTAGTCGTTCTTTTAATTGCATCGAGCATTTCTTTGGCACTAAAATAGCGATCGCACCAATTAGGGTGAGTTGCTTTGTCCAAAATTGCTGCCAAAGCAGGACTTACATAGGGTGCATCTTGTCGCCAAACGATTTCTCCCGTTGCTGGGTCGGTATTAAAATCTTGGGGATGCTTTCCCGTTAACAAGTAAATCGCTGTTATCCCTAAACTATAAATATCGCTGGCAAAAACGGGTCTTCCTGCTAATTGTTCGGTTGGCATAAATCCAGGAGTCCCGATAGCAAGCGTATAGGTACTCCCTTCAGTATTCGCCAAGATTGTCCCCATCGTTTCTTTAACCGCACCAAAATCGATTAGGACGGGTTTATCGTCCGAATGGCGAAAAATAATGTTAGTGGGTTTAATATCTCGGTGGACTATATTATGGCTGTGGACATAAGCTAAAACTGACAAAATATTAATTAATATATCTCGAACTAAATTTTCATCTAAGCGTCCTTCTTGCTTAACTTTGTTTAATAAAGTAATTCCTTCTATCCACTCTTGCACTAAATAAAATTGACCTGACTCTTCAAAATAAGCATACAATCTGGGAATTTGAGGATGTTCGTCGCCTAATTTCTCTAAAATTATTGCTTCTCGCTCAAATCGCTTTTTTACTACCTGATAGACTTGCGGATTGTTGGCGATGGGAATTAATTTTTTAATAACGCAGCAACGTGCAGAAGGCATATCCCTATCTTGTGCTAGGAACGTTTCTCCAAAGCCACCCCTACTCAAGCTAGAGATAATTCGATAGCGATGTTTGAGAAGAACAACCATAATTTAGCTAACGAGATTGAATGTTTTTAAATTATTAGCGAGATAAACAAATTTTATAGAGACTAAAAAAGTTAAACAAGCAGAAGCATATTGCCTTATTAAGGCTCGTCTCTATTCTAATGTGCTGTATTAATTTATTGCTTAATGCTTGCACTGGTATGCACTTATCAAGCATGAAGCTCGCCTGACAAGACAATTGCGATCGCGCTATTCCATAGAAAGACACGATGAATTTGATGAGCTTGCTTAAGTCAAGAAACTATTGCTATTTATCTAAATTTAGTAACTTTAATAAATTTAGAATCGGTAACTTTTAACGCACCATCGATCGCGTCAATTGTAAAACTTCTTTGTTCTTTTTGCCTCGAACCATCTGGATAATAATAAGTATTCTCGCCAATAAAACTCATGAAGTATCTGACCGTGAAATAACCTTTAAATTATTTACAGTTACTCTTCTAAACTGCTCGAAGAAATTGGGATCGAATTGCTTGGCTAATTGTCCGCCATAAACCGATCGCGCCTTTTCAAACTGTTTGGATGAAAGCCAACCATAAAGATCTTCAATCAGTTCGGCTGCTTCTGCTTCGTCGATCGCTTCTGTTATTTGTTCTTCGTTATTACTCGGTGATTCGGTTATTTCGGGTAAGGGGCGATCGCTAGGTGGTTCGATGGGAGGATTTTCAATAATAGGTTCGCTTGGTTGCGTTGGTTGTTTTATTGGGAAAGTAGAAGTCTCTGGCTCTGTTGGTTGTGCGATTGGAGAATTAGAAACTTCTGGTTCTCTTGGTTGTGTTGGTTGTGTTATGGGAGAATCTAAAACTTCGGGTTCCCTTGGTTGTGCGATCGGGGAATTAGAAACTTCTGGTTCGTTTGGTTGTGTTGGTTGTACGATAGGAGAAGGGGTAGGATCGGGCGTATCTTGCTCTTGCGGTTGAACTTGAGTATCGCTACTGGAAGAATAAACTATTTCTCGCTCGGCGCGACGACCGAGCAAGCTATGGGCGATTAATCCTCCCATCACAAAAATACCAACGATACTGCCAATAATCGTTGCTTTTTGCCAATCTTTTAAACCGCCAGAATGAGAATTACTAACTGATAAATCGCTATTATTTTTACTTTTGGCAGGCGCGACAACCGCTGTCGATACGCTACTAAGATTTCCAGGCGCGGGCGAAGTTGCTATTTTGTTAGAAGTAACTAAAGAGAGTGCGTTAACGTCTTCTTTAATCGCATCTAGCATTGCTGCGGCAGAGGTAAAGCGATCGCGAGCATAAGAATGAATTGCCCGATCCAAAATTTTTGCTAAACCAGGACTGACATCTGGTGCATCTTGTCGCCAAAGAATTTCGCCAGTCTCGACATCCGTTACAAACTCTTGGGGATACTTCCCCGTTAGCAAAAAGATTGCTGTCAATCCTAAACTGTATAGATCGCTTGCATAAACAGGTCTACCTGCAATCTGTTCGCTTGGCATAAATCCAGGCGTGCCAATCGCAATTGTATGTGTAGTGCCTCCTGTGGTGGCTATTACCGTTCCCATCGTTTCTTTCACCGCACCAAAATCGATTAGCACGGGTTTGCCATCCCAATGGCGAAGAATAATATTATCGGGTTTAATATCTCGGTGAACGATACGATAGCTGTGGACGTAATCTAAAACAGAAAGAATACTAATCAGAATTTCTTGGACTGAATTTTCTTTTAAACGTCCTTCTCGTCTGATTTTTTCGGTTAAAGTCGTTCCTTCAATCCACTCTTGCACTAAATAAAAGTGACCCGCTTCTTCAAAATAAGCATATAAACTCGGAATTTGAGGATTTTTCTCGCCTAATTTTTCTAAAATCGCAGCTTCTCGTCCAAATCGCTCTTTTACTAACTCATAAACTTGAGAATCGTTGGCGATGGGAATGAGTTTTTTGATGACGCAGCAACGCGCAGAAGGCATATGCGTATCTTCTGCTAAAAAAGTTTCCCCAAAACCACCTCTACTTAAGTTAGAGAGAATTCGATAGCGATTTTTTAGAAGCGTAACCATGTTTTAGAGAAAGTGTACCTAGATGTTAGTACGTCGCCCTATTGAGGCTTTTTACTATTCTAGTCTGCTCTGTGGAGCGAACTTTGACTCTAAGTGCTAAAAAATAGGGTGCTGGCATCTAAAATTTGTCTTTATTGCAAAAATTGGAACCCAACAACCCATGCAACCCTTCATACCCCTTCCAAAGGCGAGAACATAATGGATACTACATTACTGCAATACATTCAATTTCTACTAACACATCTTTGGGCAAGCGAGATACTTCTACGCAAGCACGGGCGGGGGCGTTTTCTTCCTTAAAATATTTTGCATAAACTTGATTCATTGCAGCAAAATTTTGTAAGTCAGTGAGGAAGACAGTCGTTTTGACTACTTTATCCCAATCTGCCCCTGCTGCTTTGAGAATGGCTTCTAAATTGGCCATCACTTGTTGTGTTTGTATAGCGATATCGCCTGACCCGACAATTTCTCCACTTTGAGGATCGAGAGGGATTTGTCCGGCGATAAACAGCATTTGACCGCTAGCCGCGATCGCTTGATTATAAGGCCCGACGGGGGCAGGGGCAGAGGAAGTACGAATTACTTGACGATTGCTCATTAATTACCACTTAGATGAACGACAATTTCTCGATGATGACTTCGTTGACGATGTTCCCATAAATATATCCCCTGCCAAGTCCCTAAAACTAATCTTCCTCTATTGATGGGAATTTGTTCGGAGGTTTTAGTCAATACCGAACGAATATGGGCAGGCATATCGTCCGGGCCTTCGGCATTATGAATGTAGCGCATGGAGTCTTCAGGCACTAACTTAGCAAAGAAATTCGACAGGTCGGTTAATACATCTGGGTCGGCATTTTCCTGGATAGCTAAAGAAGCAGAGGTATGGCGCACAAATAAAGTACACAATCCCATTTCAATCCCCGATTCGTCAACGATCGCCTCAATTTTTGAGGTAATGTTGTGCAAGCATTTACCAGTCGTTTTTATCGAGAGAACTTTTTGATAATGATTCATTTCACTTCATCGGACTTGGTTTCATCGTTGGCTAAGTCTCCTGTTTGAGAAAATTCTTCGGTTGCTTCCGGTTCGGATTCCGATTCTTCCCAAGGAGAGTCGTAGCGGTTCCAAGGTAAAATAGGCTTATTGGGGAGTTTATCGGTCAATACCGTAATATTTTCAGCATCGGGTTGGGGTAACTCAATGCGGACTTCATGGGTTTCTGTTGCGATCGCTTGTTCTGTTGATATTAATTCTTCTTCAGAAGAAGAGACTCGATCGCTAACATCGCTTTCAGTATTCGTATTAGTGGGTTTAGAAGTCATAATTAAAAGTTAACCCTATCAATGAATTTTTTATCTAATGTGAGCCATTCATCCCCCAGTTGACTGGGGATGAATGGCGGACTGACGAAAAGGAATCTTCACACATATAGCTTTCAACTTTTGAGATAATTTAGTACAGAGGTCAGGGTAATTAACCTCTTAAAAAACCCAGTAACCAGAAGGTTAACGCGCTTACCTTGACAATTGAATCTATGGGGTTCTACTTTGTTGTTCTAGTAGTACATTTTTTGTACCTCCTGAAAGTAGGTAAAAGATTCACAGGAACTAGACGACCAGCATTTGAATAAATCAAACATTTGTAGAAATACAACTACCCAGGGGCACTGGGGAAGTCAACGCTTAGGGAGAGAACCACCTCTGGCTTAGACACCGCAAGGAATTTAAGTTAAGTGGACTCATTGAACTAAGAATCCCCCAGTTTACTGGCGGGAGTGTCAAAGTCCTATTCCTCGGATGAAATAAGATGAAACCATATGCAATAAAATCGTAACTGCGATCGTCCAAGTTACGTAAGCCGAATACGTTAAAGATTGAGAAACATCATCTAGTCGCTGTTTGTTAGTGTTGTAGGTAGCAACTTGATTGACCAGCATTTGTAATTGATATTCTTCTGCCCCTAATGCCAAATATTTTTCTAAAAATTTTGTATCTCCTAAATTGGGACTGACAGCTACCTGACGGGGAAGAAAGGCGTTAATCAATAACGTAAAATTGACAAAAAATCCCAAGATTTCTGCAAAGCTAAAAGCACTCGGTTGCGTGACTAAGCGAGAAATCATCAAGGTAGTTAATAAAGCACCATTAACAACAAAGAGAATATTTAGCTTAGTCGTCAAAAGGTGAGTTTGTTGTTTTTGTTCGGCGATGACGATACGAACATCTTGAGTCGCTAATTCTAGCGTACCTGAAGAACGACTTTTCTGGGGTTCTTCGGATGGTTGGGTTTCTTCAGAGGGAAGCGTTTTTGGCGCGAAAATAGGTACTACTGTCATGATGAAGTCGAAAGTCGTAGAGACGCGATATATCGCGTCTGTACAGAAGTCGAAAGTTGGCGCTGCTCCTTCGCTCCGCTACGTGCGTGGCGGATAAGGGAAGTCACAATTCAGGTGATGACTTAATACCTAGAATAATCTCTACTCAAACAAGATTTTGAAAATAATTAATAACAGCGCGAGCAATGGTTTCGCTGCCGTCAGTTGCTAAAGTTGTAACTAGACGAGGTGGATTGGGTTCGCGATCGAGAAATTCCCACTCGCCGTCAAAAAATTCTTCTGGAGTAACGATTTGATGGCGTGCGTAGTGTTGAATTCCTTCCATGAGTAGGGGAGACTCGGCAAACCCTTCTCGCGTCAAGGAGACGATAGGAACGCCCAAACAGATAGCTTCTGCAAAGGTACTATATCCAGGTTTAGAAATGATTCGCCCGCAGATAGGCATAAAATCGACGGGTCGATAAGTATCTCCGTTCATTTTGAGTAAGTTGGGTAAATCTGGCGCAAGGCGATCGAAAGTAATAAATTGCCAGTCAGAAAATCGTTGTAAGTTGTGATAAGGAATTTTTTGCAGTCCCAAACCGCCAAAGGAAAGTAAGATGGTTTTTTCGCGAGGAACTTTTAGATTAAATTCCTTCTGCAATTGCGTCTCGCTATAATAGGGCGTACCCCCCGTTAATCCTACATCAGTAATATTGTTAAAAGCTGCCATTGGTTCGTGCATGGGCAAGCGAAAGGTGAGATCGCATTGTCCGTAACACTCACCAATCCAATCGGCAAGTTCTGTAAAGACGCGAAAGTTGAGGGGCTGTGGGGCGAGGTCGCCTCGCCCCCTTGTATGCCCCGTCGCGTCTCTTCCCCAATCGCGATAAATAAAGTCCCAACCAAAATTCCCTACCATCCAGCAAGGAATCCCCGCCGCTTTAGCAATTGGAGCAGCTAAAGGGGGAATATCTGCTAACATCAAACCAACGCGATTGGTGCGCAGAAAGTTGACCTCAGAAGCGATAATCGAACGTTGTTCGGCGCGAATTTGTTGCATTTTTTCTAAAGTCGCTGTTTTATCCATCGTCAAACTATCCGACTGAATAACTCCCACATCAAAGGCGCGAATCCGATGGATAAAATCTTCTCGAATGTAAGAATCTAGCAACCAGCGAGGAGCAGTTGTGACCAAAATTAAAAGAATATCGGGACAAAGTTGTTTAATTTTGGCAGCAATCGAAGAAGCACGGACGGCATGACCGAAACCGTGACTGGTTACGGCTAGATAAAGAACGGGTTGAGGCATGAAGAAATGATTTGCAATTTTAGATATAACCTAAGCAGACATTCTGGCAAAATTAATAAGAATAAGCAATTGGGTGGCGTTTGTCAGTCAAAATACGGAGAAACGCTTATTAATAATTCATAAAACTTGGGCGAATTTATGGATAAATACGGAGGACATACTTAAGAAAATATCATTAAACTTCTATAAAGAGTTTCTTAAAAATTCTAGGAAGATTCCAGAAATAAGCTCAACTATCTTAAGGATATGTTTTATGCAGTATGACATTATAAGCGAACAGTTTCGGGAACAATTTCAGGCGGTATTCGCCAATACTGCCGAATTAAAAAAAGAAGTTTATCGCATTCGCTATGACGTATACTGCCAAGAACTCAACTATGAGTCGCCAGACAAATTTCCAGAGCGGCAAGAAATTGATAGTTATGACGAGCGTTCTTTACACTGTCTGCTAAAACATCGAATGAGTGGCGAGTATGCTGGTTGTATTCGTCTGGTTTTTCCCGATCCTTACCAAAGCGATCGCTCTCTCCCTCTAAACAAAATTTGTTCTCTCGACCTCGACTTAAAAGAACTCCCAACCCATTCATTTGGCGAAGTTTCTCGCTTAGCAGTAATCGATCGCTTCCGCCGACGGACTGGCGAATCAGAAACCCCAGGAGGCTTATTACTTTTTCCTAACCAAACCCAAGAAGAACGAGAAAAACGCGGTTTTCCAATCATTGCTTTAAGTCTCTATCTAGCAGCAACTTGTCTTGGCATAGAAGCTGGCATGGAGAGAGTTTTGGTGTTGATGGAACCCAGACTAGCTCGCCATCTTCGCTATTTTGGCTTTGTATTTACTCAAATTGGCGATTTTATTGAATTTCGAGGCAAACGAGGGCCGTATCAAATTCTTAGTGAATCAGTTATGAATGGATTGCCCGCTCATATTGTCGAACTGATGGAGGTAATTCGTTCTGATTTAAAGTTATCAGACCTTAATGTAAAACTCGATTTGAAGCCTAAAGCCGTGGTGATTTGATTTATGGATAAAGAATTAGCCTTAAAAGCTTGGAGCGCTCTTTTGGGAGAAGATAATGTTATTTGCGATTGCCCGACCGGCAGCGGCAAAGCCGATCGCGCTCTCCTAGAAGACGCACAAACCGCAACTTTCCTCACTCATCAGCAAATCCCCGCCATTATTAAACCAGGAAATCGCGAAGAAGTTCAAAAATGCCTCAAGATTGCCAACGAATTTAATATTCCTCTTTATCCAATCGGCAGCGGCAAGAATTGGGGCTATGGTTCTCGCGTCCCCGTTCGGGATGGATGCGCTTTGCTGGATCTGTCTCGCTTGAATCGTATTGTCGATTTCGATGAAAATCTTGCTTATGTAACCATCGAAGCTGGCGTAACTCAGCGCCATCTCTACGAGTTTCTGCAACAACAATCCTCTCGTTTGTGGATGGATGCAACGGGTTCTAGCCCCGATAGCAGCCTTGTCGCTAATATTATGGAGCGCGGCTTCGGTCATACGCCCTATGGCGATCGCTTTGCCAATGTCTGTGGTTTAGAAGTTGTTTTACCAACTGGAGAATATTTCAATACAGGTTTTGGCAAATTTGTCAATGCTAAAACCAGTTCTATCTATCGCTGGGGACTCGGCCCTTATCTCGATGGCTTGTTTACCCAATCTAACTTTGGCATTGTCACGCAAATGACGCTGTGGTTGATGCCAGCACCAGAGTATTTTCAAGCCTTTTATTTCAGCGTCAATAACCACGAGCAACTACCCGCTCTCATCGACGCGCTGCGTCCTCTGCGCATGAATGGGACGATTCGCAGCGCCGTTCACGTTGCCAATAACTATAAAGTCCTCTCGTCGATTCGACAGTACCCTTGGGAAGAAGCCCAAGAAACAACCTCCCTACCACCCAACGTTCTAGAGTATTTTGCCAAAACTTGGGATTTCGGCGCTTGGAATGGTTCTGGCGGTCTTTATGGCAGCAAAAAACAAGTCGCAGCCGCTCGCGATCTAATTAAAAAGGTACTCAAAGGCAAGGTCAATAAATTAAGGTTTCTTGATGACTGGACGATCGATCTAGCACAACGATTTGCCAAACCCTATCAACTGATAACAGGTTTGAATTTGCCCGAACTGCTCAAGCTGCTCAAACCCGTCTACGGTTTGATGAAGGGAATTCCTACTGATACACAATTGGCTAGTGCTTATTGGCGCAAGAAATCTCCACCTCCCGACACGATGAATCCCGATCTCGATGGCTGTGGGTTGATTTGGTTAGCTCCAGTAGCTCCTTTAGACGGACAACACGCAGCCACTATTTATGAAATGGCGAGCAAAACCCTAATCGCCTATAGGTTCGAGCCGAGTATCACCATGACCCTACTAACCGAACGCTGTCTTGGTTGCGTTATTGCGATCGCCTACGATCGCGACGTACCCGAAGAAGATAAAAAAGCAATGGAATGCTACGAACATTTACTCAACGCCTTAACCGGGGCGGGATATTATCCCTATCGCGTCGGCATTCAGTCGATGGACGCACTGGCTACACAAGAAAGCTATCAAAGCTTGTTAATCAAACTTAAAGCAGCGATCGATCCCAACCAAATTCTTGCTCCCGGTCGTTACAGCAGTTTCCCTCGATAAAGCTAGGAGGTGAAGTTAAAATAAATTATTTCAGCAAAAGTAAATTAATGTAAGCTAAATTTCAGTTAATCTCATATTTACCAGGACTTAGATACAATTCCCAACAGTAGCTTTTGCACGCTACGAATCGCAGCAAAAACCTGGTTCGCAAGGCCAGCATTGCTAATTTCAAAAAGGTTGCAGCCCAAACCCAACTCGCTCGATTGATTTTTGTTGATTAACTCTCAATCGCTAGACAACTTTTTAATGACGATGAAGCAGACAAACAACCAACAGCTACAGCAAAAGGTTTCTAACACCCAGCAGGAAGCCATTCAGCGCCTAAAACAGGTGATGAATCGTCTTTCCGTCAAAGCTGGCGAGCTAGAACGCAATCAAAAAGCGGGTCTGACCGAAGCGCTAGAGCAAATGCCCGTAGACGAACTGCAAGCAATTGTAGACGAGCTTAGAGCAGATCTCGAAAAATCGGTGCGTTTTGTCAGCGATCAAGAAGTAGAATTGGCTTCGCAAGACCAGACGATTGTCGAGCTAGAAGAAAAACTCAAGCTAGCTAGTGAATACGAACGTTTTAGTCTGGAAGTAGAGCTAGCTAGCGAACGAGAAAGGAAAGATCTGCTAGAGGCAACTTTAATCGGTCAACGCCGTAACCTTCGCAAGCAAGAAGCCACCTACAATCAATACTGGCGCATCTTGCGGCGGCGACAAGGCGCATTTGAAGGGGAGGGCGGTTACGCACAACCCAACGAGATAGAACCCGCTCTCATCTCTTTTGCCAATCCAGAAACTTTACCGGAAACTCAAGAAGAAATTCAGCTCGTTCCACAGCGATCGCCCCAATTGCTATTTCTAGCGGTAGCAGGCGCACTAACGCTAGGCGTGATAACGATCTACGGTTTAAAAACCCTACGCCCCAATCCTGAATCTGCCGTTACAGCACCCGACCAAAAGGTTGCCCCCCAAGACATTGCAGCGATGGGATATATCGAACCCAAAGGCGAAGTCATTACCCTGTCTGCCCCAGCCTTCCAAGAAGGGGCGCGAGTCCAACAACTGCTGGTCAATCGGGGCGATCGCGTCAAAGCCGGACAAGTAGTTGCCATTCTCGACAATCGCGATCGCCTTTCTGCGTCCCTAGAACAAGCCGAAAGTCAAGTCAAAATCGCTCAGGCAAATCTCGCTAAAGTTAAAGCCGGGGCAAAAGCAGGCGAAATTCAAGCCCAAGATGCCAGATTTCAACGCACCCAAGCCGAACTACAAGGACAAGTTGCCGCCCAGCGATCGACAATTGCCTCTTTAGAAGCTCAGTTAATCGGACAAAGAGCTTCCCAAGAAGCCGCCATTCAAAAGCTAGAAGCCGAACTCAAAAACGCCGAAACCGATTGCAAGCGCTACCAGCAATTATTTGAAGAAGGCGGTATCGCCGACCAAGAGCGCGATCGCGTTTGCTTGCAAGAAGAAACGACGCGCAAGAGCTTACAATCGGGCAAAGCCGATCTCAATCGCATTGTCTCCTCGCTAAAAGCTCAGATCGACGAGGCAAGAGCCACGCTCAGTCGCACTGTCGCAACTTTGGAAAGGCAAGGGAAAGAAGATCTGGCGATGCTCGATTCGGTCGCCGAAATACGCCCTGTGGACGTACAAGTGGCCACGGCCGAACTTCAGTCAGCTAGAGCCGCCGTCAAACGCGCTCAAGCCGATTTGGATCTCGCCTACGTGCGATCGCCAAAAAATGGTCAAATTCTTAAAATTCACGCTTGGCCCGGAGAAATTATCGATCGCTCTGGCATTGTCGAGCTAGGACAAACCGATCAAATGTACGTCACCGCCGAAGTCTACGAAACCGATATCGGTCGCGTTCGCACTGGTCAAACCGCCAAGATCGTAAGCGATGGCATAGTAGGAGACTTACAAGGCACGGTTGATGAAGTCGGCTTAAAAATTGGACAAAAAAAATATCTTGGGAACCGATCCGGTTGCTGATGCCGATGCTAGAGTCGTTGAGGTCAAAATACGTCTTAATCCACAAGATAGCTATAAAATAGCTAACTTGACCAATCTACAAGTCAATGTCATCATATATCCCTCTGGCTCTCAAGCACAAATTACGAAGTAATCCCTAACTATTAATTTATACTGATGCTGCGAAAACTTCCGACGGCGTGGTTACAACTAAGACATCAAAAAATCCGCTTAATTGTTGCCTTAGCGGGGGTAGTTTTTTCGGTTGTTATTGTCTTTATGCAATTCGGGTTGCGGGATGCTCTATTCGATAGCGCCGTTCGTTTTTATAAGGGTTTGGAAGGGGATTGTTTTTTGATCAGTCCCCGTTCTACTGCTTTAATCGCGATGGAAACATTTCCCGATCGCCGTTTATCTCAAGCATTAGCCTTTGAAGAAGTCGAGTTTGTTACGCCAATTTATCTCGATCAAGGTCAGTGGAAAAATCCAGGAACGAGAGATTATTGGCGCAATATTTTTATTGTTGGCTTTGATATACGCTATCCCATTTTTAGTTTCCCAGGAGCCGAGGAAAATCGCAAAAAACTCGAAATTTCTGATGTCGTTTTATTCGATCGCGATTCGAGAGCCGAATTTGGTCCGGTCGTTCCAAAATTTAGCCAAAAAGGCAGCGTAACGACAGAAATTGGCAGTCGCGGTGCTAATCGCAGCGTCAAAGTCGTCGGACTATACAAAATGGGAACATCTTTTGGTTCTGATGGGAATCTGATTACTTCTCACCTTAACTTTTTGCGAATTTTTAATACCTCACGTCGCATCGGGTTTATTAATGTTGGTTTAATTAAACTTAAGCCTGGAATTGATGTCGATCTTTTTAAAAATAAACTCAAAGCTTATCTGCCCAAAGATGTTAAAGTTCTCTCCAAACAAGAATTAATGGATTTTGAAAAAAATTACTGGGAGAGCAGTACGGCAATTGGGTTTGTGTTTAATCTCGGCGTAATGTTAGGAATTATGGTAGGGGTTGTTGTTGTTTATCAAATTCTTTATACTAACGTTTCCGAACATTTATCTGAATACGCTACTTTAAAAGCGATCGGCTATCGACATCAATATCTTTTATCTTTGGTTTTACAGCAGGCTTTTTTAATTGCAATTTTAGGCTACATACCAGGTTTTTTAATTGCTTCAATTCAATATGAAGTTACTAAACAAGCTACCCTACTTCCTATTACAATGACCTTGAATAGAGCCTTATTGGTATTAGTAGCAACGATCGCGATGTGTTTTATTTCAGGCGCTTCGGCCGTACAAAAATTAAAAGCAGCCGATCCAGCAGACATTTTTTAGATTAACTATTCCTATGCAACCCGTTATTGAGATTCGCCATTTAAATCATTATTATGGCAAGGGCACGTTAATCAAACAGGTTTTATTTGATATAAGCTTAGAAATTTTTGCTGGAGAAATCATCATCATGACCGGGCCATCGGGTTCGGGAAAAACAACTTTATTATCGTTAATTGGTGCTTTGCGTTCCCTTCAAGAAGGCAGTTTAAAACATTTTGGTCAAGAGTTAAATGGTGCGACCGAAGACCAATTAGTGATGATTCGTCGCAAAATTGGCTACATTTTTCAAGCACATAATTTGTTGCCATTTATGACCGCCAGACAAAACGTACAAATGTCCCTCGAACTACACGACGAGATCACCCCAGAAGAAGCCGTAACGAAATCGGAAGCGATGTTAAAATCCGTAGGACTAGGCGAACGAGTGAATTACTATCCAGAAAACCTCTCAGGCGGACAAAAGCAACGAATTGCGATCGCGCGCGCTTTGGTCAGCCATCCTAAACTCGTCTTAGCTGACGAACCAACCGCCGCCTTAGACAGCAAAACGGGTCGAGATGTCGTAAGTTTGATGCAATTTTTGGCAAAAGAGCAGGGATGCACGATTTTATTAGTTACTCACGATAATCGCATTCTCGATATTGCCGATCGCATCGTTCATATGGAAGACGGTCGTCTCAAATCGTCGGGGAAATGGTAATAAAATTAAAAATCGCAGTTGCTCTTGACAATGACACCTATTTATGATTGCATTGGTCAATTTTATACAAAATTTCGCCATCCCGATCTGCGTATCGTCGATCGCATCATTCATTTATTAGCATTAGAAAAAGATAGTATTATTGCGGATATCGGTGCGGGAACGGGAAATTATAGTAGAGCAATTGGCGATTGCGGTTTTTTTATACGAGCAATAGAACCTTCATCGGTAATGCGCCAGCAAGCGAGCCAACATCCACGAGTTCAATGGATTGAAAGTTATGCAGAAAATATACCGCTAGAAACTGCTTCTGTGGATGCGTCTATTTGTGTTTTAGCGAGTCATCATTTTTCTAATCTTAAAAAAGCCGTGCAAGAAATGCACCGAGTTATGAAAAAAGGCCCAGTCGTTTTTCTTACTTTTGACCCAAAAGCAGACAACAATTTTTGGTTATTTGATTATTTTCCTTCATTTAAACAATTCGACTCACAACTTTTTTTACCTATCGATGAATTTACCAAGCTAATAGAAACGTCTACTAATAGACAAGTAGAAATTTCTACTTTTTGGCTACCTCACGATCTCACCGATATGTTCGCTGCTGCGGGATGGAGACGACCAGAAATTTATTTAAATCCTAAAATTCGCAAGTGTATATCTGCTTTTGCTTTAGCTGATGCTAACTTAGTCGAACAAGGAATAAAGCTTTTAAAAGAAGATTTAAATAGCGGTCGATGGAAGGCTGAATATGGCGCGATCGAGGAATTAGAAGAAATCGATCTTGGCTATCGTTTTTTAGGTGCAAGGTTGAGTTAATAAATTAAATTTCAACTATAGAATTATTTAATAAGTAGGTTGGGTTGAGGGATGTTGGCGTTTGTCTGCCGATCCTTTCAGAATCAAACATTTAATGGCTCATTTTTGGGCTTCCTTACGTCAACCCAACCAACAAAGTTGCATTCTCTTTGCTTTAAATATTCGAGCGATTTGTCGAGCTTGGTTTCAACCTATGTTTTGTTACTGACAGATATAATTATTGACTTTTGTAAGAATTGCAAGCGCGATCGACTCGCTATAATTGAAAACAGTTCCTATTTTTGGGAACCTTTAATTGAATCTGAATATAAACTTGTCGGAACTCGTTACATAACACAACAAGAGCTAGGACAGAGCTATATTCGGGTCTGATGTTCGAGATGAGTTATTAATAACGAGAATGACTAAAAAAGTTCTAATTATTGGTGGTTGCGGCAGAATTGGTAGTAGCGTGGCGCAAGATATCATTGCTCATACCAACGCAGAAGTAATTGTAACGGGTCGTCAACCGAAAACAGAAGTTAAACAACCTCTACAATTTTTAGCATTAGATTTAGAAGATTTAGAAAAATTACAAAACGCGATCGCAACTTCCGATTTAGTCATTCATTGTGCTGGCCCATTTCATTATCGAGATGGAAGAGTTATCAGAACCTGCATCGAAAAAAAAGTTAATTATATTGATGTTAGCGATCACCGTTCTTTTTATCAAAAAGTCGTTAACTATCGAGACGAAGCACAAGCATCTGGAATTACAGCTATTTTAAATACAGGTGTTTTTCCTGGAATTTCTAATAATATGGTTCGTCAGGGAGTAGAAAAGCTTGACGAATCAGAAACTATTCATCTCAGTTATATTGTTGCAAGTTCTGGCGGTGCGGGAATTACCGTAATGCGAACGACTTTTTTGGGATTGCAAAAACCTTTTGATGCTTGGATTGATGGGAGATGGCAAAAAATATTACCCTACACTGAACGGGAAACTATTGAATTTCCCAAACCTTATGGGAAGACAGGGGTTTATTGGTTTGACGTTCCAGAAACTTATACCTTTGCTGAATCTTTTCCCGCCAAAAATGTCATTACAAAATTTGGTTCGCTTCCCGATTTTTACAATCATCTTACTTGGATAGTCGCACATATATTTCCCCCTGCTTGGATCAAAAGCTCAAAAGGAGTTGAATTTCTTTCTCAGGTCAGCTATAAAATGACATCTGTCACCGATAAATTGAGCGGAATCGGGGTAGCGATGCGAGCAGAAATAACGGGCAAAAAAGATAATAACCCAGTTAAATATTGCTCGACGCTAGTACATGAAAATACTGCCGTTGTTGCTGGATATGGAACGGGAAGTATCGCTCAATTCTTATTAGAAGGAAAACTACACAAACCAGGGATTTTTCCCGTCGAGCAAGTGTTATCTACCGATTTATTTGAAGAAGCAATGGCAAGTAGGAGAGTTGAAATTCATAGAGAAATCAACTTTATTTAAGTCGGTTATAAAGGGAGAGCGGAATAATTTTAAGGAATAGGAGAGATTAGAGAGGAGGTATTGAAAAAATGAAAGATTATCCAAATCAACTTACCAGCAGGGGGCTAAATCCTGAATTGCTGTTTTAGCTTCTGCTAAGGACTGCTCTCGGAGGTTAGAGTTGAGCTTATTTGCATTGATGAATTGAATATCGGTAATGCCAATAAAGTTAAAAACAGTTCTCAAAAATGGTTCCTGAAAATCCAAGGGTGCAAGAGCAGAACCAGGACTAAAATCACTACCGCGAGCCGTAATAACAAGCATCTTTTTGTCTGTAACTAAACCTTTAAAACCATTGGCATCGACAGCGAATGTGCGTCTTGGTCGAACAATATAATCGATATAGGATTTGAGAACAGCCGGAATGCTGAAATTATACATTGGGGTTGATAGAACGTAGCGATCGGCAGCTAAAAACTCGTCAATCAGTTCATCCGAAAGCTTGATAGCCGCTACTAGTTCTGGCGTGTATTGGTCAGGTGGCGTAAACTTTGCTTTTATCCATGTCGCATCAATGTAAGGTATGGGATTCAGCCCTAAATCTCTGTAGATGATTTTTGTCTGGGGATGACGATCTCGCCATTTTTCGATAAATTCTTGAGCAAGCATCCGCGAATGCGATTGTTCGGCGCGAGGACTGGTATCGAGATGCAGAATGTGAGTCATGATAAAAATCCTCTTATGCTTTGTAAGTTATTAATCATTGAATGAAGATGGGCCTGTGGTTTGGAATTGCATCCAGGTGACGGCAACAATGATGAAAATTCCACCGATTATTTGCATTAGGGTCAGAGTTTGACTGAACCAAACCCATGCCAGCACCCCTGCAACGAGCGGTTCCAGCGTGGCAGCGATCGCCGCTCGTTGGGCCTGAACCCTTTGAATACTCCAGAAAAACAGGAGGTAGGGGAATAGATTACCCGCAATACCGACATAGATAACTTTCAGAATATTTTCCGGTGCAAGAAGCGTCCAAGGTATTCCTTGAGTTAACTGATAGGAAATCCAAAATAAGCTGGCGACTGCAAAAGTCTTCAACATTACTCCAATGGTTTCTTTAGTGACACTCACCTGTTCGCTCAGCACGATATAAGCTGCAAAAAACACTGCTGTCATTAAACCGATGAGAATTCCAAACCAGTTAATTTGCTCTACATTACTGGCAAGTAGGTTAGAAACCAGGATGACTCCACACACTGAAAGCACGAGCGCTACCAGTACGGATTGAGAAGGGAGGCGGCGAGAAGTAAAGGCAGACCACAAGACAACCAGAATAGGAGCCGTAAACAGCAACACAATAGCAACGGCGACGGGCAAGCGTTGAATTGCCAAATAATCTGCACCGACTAACCCAACTAGAATGAGTCCCAGTGCAAATTGTTGGGGATCGATTGGTTTAGCGTGCGATCGCCCGATAAAACTATCCAGAATGGCAAGTCCAAAAGTTGCGATCGCCGCACTTGCCCCAGCCAACTCAAACGGTTGTACTCCTACCAAAAATAAGCTATTGGCAACATTGGCAGCGATCGCCCAGGCAACGACCGTTAGAACGATTGCTAACATTCCTAACGAATTTTGCGACGATTTCCAGTTGGCATCAGGTATTCGTGCAGCCATACTTCCACCTCTCAAATTTAGTTGCGTTTTTGATAATTGTATTTGCAACTATTTTTATAATAGTAATTAATAATTGAAATTGCAACTACTTTTGTATGACTGGCAAACCCAAACTAGACGATCTACGAAACTCTGTCTGGCGACTATTTATCACTGTCAATGTCAAGCTGCTCGATCGCATCGAGGCAAAGTTCTCCCAAGCTGGGTTGCCGACCATGGAGTGGTATGACGTACTGCTGACGCTCAAGGAATCTCCAGAACATCGGCTGCGCCTGAGTGAGTTAGCAGAACAAGTCTTATTGAGTCGCAGCAATCTGACGCGCTTGGTCGATCGCTTAGAAAAAGCCGGACTCCTTTATAGAGAAGCTTGTCCGAGCGATCGTCGCGGCACTTTTGCAGTAATTACTGAAGCAGGATTAGCAATGCAAAGAGAAATGTGGGTTGTTTATGCTGAGGGAATAGCAGAATATTTTGGCTCTCACCTAGATGACGATGAAGCTAAGGTGATGCAGCAAGTGTTAAAACGAATGTTGCGATCGGGAATTAGTGATTAGGCATTGGCTATTGGCGATTGGGAATTAAAGATGAGGGACTAGTAAATTGCCTAATTTGCCAAATTCCCAATTTCCCATTCACCATTCACCATTCACCAATCCCTAATTTTGGGAAAACCAACCCTTTTGAGTAGGGGTTTCCGACGCGATCGCGAAAAGCAAATCACTACAATGAATTTAGTCGTACTTGTCTATTGATATTGAATCTATATCCTTAACGCTAAAAGATGCAGCCCACTAATCCCAATCAATTTACAGAAAAAGCTTGGGAGGCGATTGTCCGCACTCCCGATATCGCCAAACAAAATAAACACCAACAAATAGAAAGCGAACATTTGATGAAATCCCTCATCGAACAAGAGGGATTAGCAACTAGTATTTTTAATAAAGCCAATATTAGCCTTCAACGACTGCGAGATAGGATCGATGAATTTCTGCGCCGTCAACCGACCATCTCCAATCCAGTCGATTCTGTATATCTCGGACGCAGTTTAGATAGCTTGCTTGACAGAGCCGAAGCATTTCGCAAAGAATTTGATGATGACTATATTTCCATCGAGCATTTAATCTTGGCATATGCTAAAGACGATCGCTTTGGTAAGTCTCTGTATCAAGAATTTGGTCTGAATGAAAACAAACTCAAGGAGATTATTACACAAGTGCGAGGTTCACAAAAAGTAACCGACCAAAATCCCGAAGGAAAATACGAATCGCTAGAAAGATACGGTCGAGATCTCACGCAACTGGCTAGGGAAGGTAAAGTAGACCCCGTTATCGGACGCGATGACGAAATTCGCCGCACGATTCAAATTCTATCGCGCCGCACCAAAATAATCCCGTCCTCATTGGCGAACCTGGGGTTGGGAAAACGGCAATTGTCGAAGGATTGGCACAACGGATTATTAATAGAGATGTACCCGAATCGTTGCGCGATCGCAAGTTAATTGCACTTGATATGGGTGCATTGATTGCAGGTGCTAAATATCGAGGCGAATTTGAAGAACGTCTCAAAGCGGTTCTCAAGGAAGTGACCGAATCCCAAGGCAATATTATCCTTTCATCGACGAAATTCATACTGTCGTCGGTGCGGGTGCAACACAAGGCGCAATGGATGCGGGGAACTTACTCAAACCGATGCTGGCGCGGGGAGAATTGCGCTGTATCGGCGCGACAACCCTAGATGAGTATCGCAAGTATATCGAGAAGGATGCTGCCTTAGAAAGGCGTTTTCAATCGGTATACGTAGACGAACCCAGCGTTGAAGATACTATTTCTATTTTGCGGGGTTTGAAGGAACGTTACGAGGTTCACCACGGGGTTAAAATTTCCGATAGTTCGGTAGTAGCAGCAGCGATGCTGTCTAATCGATATATTAGCGATCGCTTTCTTCCCGACAAGGCGATCGACCTCGTAGACGAAGCCGCCGCTAAACTGAAGATGGAGATTACTTCTAAACCCGAAGAACTCGATGAAGTCGATCGCAAGGTTCTTCAGCTAGAAATGGAACGTCTTTCGCTGCAAAAAGAAAACGATGAAGCTTCTAGAACGAGATTAGAAAAGCTAGAAAAAGAATTAGCCGATCTCAAAGAAGAACAATCTCGATTAAATGCTCAATGGCAATCGGAAAAAGAAGCGATCGACAAGATACGTACTCTTAAAGAAACCATAGACCAAGTTAACTTAGAAATTCAACAAGCAGAACGAGATTACGACCTCAATCGCGCCGCCGAGTTACGCTATGGCAAGTTAACCGATTTGCAGCGACAAGTCAAAGATGCGGAAAGTCAACTAACCGAAAGACAAACCAAAGGATCTTCCTTGTTGCGCGAAGAAGTCACTGAATCCGACATTGCTGAGATTATTTCTAAGTGGACGGGAATTCCGGTTCTTAAGTTAGTCGAGTCAGAAAAAGAAAAACTCCTGCATCTCGAAGACGAATTACACCAGCGTGTCATCGGACAAGACGAAGCTGTAACTGCTGTTGCAGAAGCGATACAGCGATCGCGTGCGGGACTTGCCGATCCCAACCGTCCGACTGCTAGCTTTATCTTCCTCGGCCCTACAGGGGTTGGTAAAACCGAATTAGCGAAAGCATTAGCCGCTACTCTATTCGACACCGAAGAAGCGATGGTTCGCATCGATATGTCCGAGTACATGGAGAAACACAGCGTTTCTCGCCTGATGGGTGCGCCTCCAGGATACATCGGTTATGAAGAAGGCGGACAGCTAACCGAGGCGATTCGACGCAGACCGTATTCTGTTATTCTCTTCGATGAGATCGAAAAAGCACACGCCGATGTATTCAACGTCATGCTACAAATCCTCGATGACGGACGATTGACTGATTCGCAGGGTCGCGTCGTCGATTTCAAGAATACGATTATCATCATGACTAGCAATATCGGGTCGCAATATATCCTCGATGTCGCTGGGGATGACTCGATGTATGATGAAATGCGATCGCGCGTTATGGATGCGATGCGCAACAGTTTCCGTCCCGAATTTCTCAACCGTATCGACGAGATTATTATCTTCCACGGCTTGCAGAAATCAGAATTGCGCAGTATTGTCAAAATTCAGGTCGCACGTCTAGAAAAACGGCTAGCAGAGCAAAAACTCTCTCTCAAGGTATCGGAATTGGCTCTAGACTTCTTGGCAGAGATTGGCTACGATCCCGTTTATGGGGCGCGACCGCTCAAGAGATCTATTCAACGTTATTTAGAAACTGCGATTGCAAAAGCTATTCTACGCGGCGAGTTTAAAGGTGGCGATACGATCTTTGTCGATGTTGAAGATGAGCGATTGAGTTTGAATCGATTGTAATTACGCGATGCGATCGCTCGTTCGCTCTTGTAGATAAAATTTTTGCAGGTGGGCAAGACCTAATATAACGTATAGATAAAGGTTATGTAGAGACTCGATATATCGAGTCTTTACCAATCTTGCCCACATTTTACGTTTAATTACGATCGCTTAACTAAAAAATAAATTTTCATATATCCTGGTGTACGCAGTTCAGAATAGCTACTGAACTATTCTTTGATAGCTGACGAAATGTCGAGTCAATTAATTAACCATAAATATGGGGACGGTGGATTAATAAGATGAACCTTACCGAGCAAGTGCGATCGCAGGCGATGCAAATACTCAGCCAAGAAACATTATCTCCCGACCACTTTAATAACGTATTGCGACTGATGGCGAAGTATCGCGCCCTACTCATTCAGAATACAGTAGTCAAGCTACATGGCGTAACAGTACAAGCAGGCCCGTTTGCAGGACTAGAATTCATCGATGCAAGCACCGAAGGCTGTCACGTCCCAAAATTACTGGGTTGCTATGAATGGGAACTGCATGAGATTGTTGAGGCGATCGTTGCTACGGATTACGATGATATTGTTAACATTGGTTGTGCAGAAGGTTACTATGCGATCGGTTTAGCGCGACGTTGCTCTAATGTTCGCATTCATGCTTATGATACCAACCCGAAAGCTCAGGAAGTTTGTCGCGAGTTAGCAAGGCGTAACGGTGTCGAAGAACGAGTAAGAATTGCAGGATTGTTTTCGCCAGATACTTTTCGCGAGTTTCAAGGACGGCGAACCTTATTTATTATCGATATTGAGGGAAACGAATTAGAACTACTAGAAGCCATCAGCACCGATGAATTGGCAAACTTCGATTTTCTGATTGAATGCCACGACTGTTTTAAACCAGGAATTTGCGATCGCCTAGCACAACGTTTTGCCCATACACATTTTAAAAAAATTGTCAAGCACCAAGTTGGTAACGTAGAACTCCCACGGCTGTTTGACCAATTGGGTCACTTGGATTATTTGCTAGCTGTTTGGGAATGGCGAATGGGACCGACTCCTTGGTTGGTAGCTGTTTCGCATCAATCCAAAGATAGCGCTTTAAGACAAATGTTAATTAGAGATATTTAACAGATTATAAGTAGACAAACATCTACGCTTTCTTGAAATAACCCTGCCCCAAGATTGGGGAGTAGGGGAGATCGAACACTTTTGTAGACTTCTCAAAATCCTTTTATACGGACAAATGACCCGTAAGGGCGAACGGTTGTGCGCCCCTACAAATTTTTACTTAGGGTTGTTTAACGGACTTGATATCAGACACCAGCATCTCATACGTATAGTGACGCAAACCGAATCCCAAACTCTGCCAAAAATCCCTTGCCTTTCTATTGTCAGGTAAAACATTGAGTTCGATACTGCTAGCATTTTGATGGCGTATCTCTTCAAAAACAAAATGTGCTAACTGAGTACCATGTCCGCATCGCCGCTGGGGAGGGACAATATAAAAATCAAAAACCATTGCATATTTTTGACTAGAGCCAGGGAAACATGGCATTATCTTAAAATCCACAAAACCGATCGCATTATCCTCAACAAAAGCCAACCACAAACAACGTTGCCCTACTAAAGCTTGAGTATAGATATTAGAAATCCATTCGTTAGGTTCGATAGGTAGTTGCGATCGCTCTGGATGTAATTCATGGAGATAATTTTCGTATAATTGCTCAATAGTAGTGCGATCGCTAGAAGTAACCGAACGAACATCTATATCCATTACTCAAATTATCTCCATCTCTCTGTGTCTCTGTGCGACGGACGGCTGAAATGCCGGAAGAGGTTCCGGCATCGCGTCCTCCTCTGTGCGAGAAAAAACAACCTTACTTATTCTAAAACCCCTTCCAACTGCTGACGAAACACCTCCCACTCCGATAACGCAACCGAATCTGAAACAACCCCGCCTTGCATCAAAATAACCCCATCTTGACAACCTATCATCCCATAACTATCTTGCCCTAATAACTCAGCGATCGCAGGGACAATTTTTTGCAACCTTTCTCTATCATCTGCGAACACCACTTGATACTGCTTCAACTGCGCCAGATCGAGTAAGATATAATCGACAGAAATCTTTTCCTTCGCATCATTAATCAATTCTGTATGGGGAAATCGTAGCATTTCCCGACGACTCGACAGATGTGCGACGATATGACTCGTAGCAGAGATGCTAGCATCGCCAGGAATCTTTGCTATATAAGAATTAATAATTTTAGCGCGTTCCCACTGTTGCAAAGGCGAAGCATAAACCCAAGGATTAATCGAATCGGGAATAATAAAAGACAAGGCACGATTGGGATTAGAAGTCAGCGTAAAAAAGATCGACACGCCGATACAAATGACCCAAAAACGTCGCAATCGTGCCTTCCATGCACCAGGATGATGCGACCACCAAAGAATTGTGCCATAAAACAACCCCGGAACGATTGCCAACACGTAGCGCATACTCAAAGACAACATCCAAGCATCATTGCGAAGCAAAAGCGCTAACAAAGGAAACGCCATTAACATCCAAGTTGCGCCAGAAATCGCCGATACAAACGCCAGAGGCAAAAAAAGACCGACCAGATAGCTAAACGTCTGCGAAAAAGGACTAATTATCTCGACTATTAACTTAAAAGGATTGCTAATCATCCCCCAGAGAACTTCTAAACTAGAAGTCTTTTCCCCTTCCACAAAATGACCGAACTCTTCTATCAAAAATCGTTTGGATACATCATGAGAAAACAAAGGCATTACCTTACTTGTAACGAGCAGACAATAACTAAAACTGAGGACGCAAACTACTAAACCCAACCAAGGATTGCGCCTGCTCAAAAGTAAATAAGCGCCTATACTAAAAAGTAGGATGCCCGAATCTTCCCTTACGGCGAGAATCAAGATTGCCAGTATCCCAAACCACCACCAAGAACGCTTTTCTAGCGCTAAAAACAAACCAAACACAAACAAAGGTAACTGACATAAGTCTTGAAAATTGCCCAACGTTGGCCCGATAAGCGCCTTAGACCCGTAGAAACTAATTGCAATTAGCGAGGCTATTTTAGGTTCGAGACGCTGACGGGCTAAGATATATAAAACAATTCCCGCCGCCGTTATCAAACTAACATTTAAAACGTATAAAGTAACCGCGCGGGGAAAGATGGCATAAATGGGCAACCATAACAGTAACGCTGGCGTAAAATGTTGCCCCAAACGATGATAAGAAACATCCGGTATCGGTTCTGAAATCGAGAGACTAGACGAAAGAGAACCCTGAAAAAACCTACCGTGAATGCCGTTCCAGAAGACCTGATTAAAAATCCCTTGGTCGAAAGAAGTCTGAGACGAATAATAACCATAATAGCGACACAAAACGATCGCTAACTCAACCAAAAAAAATATAACCGCCGCAATAATAACCCCACGACTAATCGTTAACTCTTTCCCAAACTTTACTAACTTAAATTTCATTCTAAATTTCTCCTCCTCCCTCTGCGCCTCTGTGCGAGATAAAATCCCTTTATTCCTTCTCCAAAACCCCCTCCAACTCCCGACGAAAAACCTTCCAATCCGACAAAGCAACCGAATCCGAAACAACACCGTGCTGCATAAAAATAATCCCATCTTGAAACGCGATCGCGCCATAGCGATTTTGTTCTAAGATGCGATCGATAACGGGTATTATTTCGAGCAACTTTTCTCGGTCATCTCCAAACGCCGCTTGATACTGCTGTAACTGTCGCACATCAGCAATGACGTAATTGACACTAATAGTTTCTCCCGCATCGTTAATCAACTCCAAACCAGGAAACCCCAACATTTCCCGACGATTAGAAAGATGGGGAACGATGTGAGTCGTAGCAGAGACGCTAGCATCAGAAGAAATCTTTGCTAAAAATGAATGAATAATCCTCGCATGATTCCACTGTTGCAAAGGCGAAGCATACACCCAAGGATTAACCGCATCGGGAATAACAAAAGATAACGCACGATGGGGGTTAGAAGTCAAGGCAAAAAAGATCGAGGCAGTGATGCAAAACGCCCAAAAACGCCGAAAACCGAGCTTAAATGCCCCAGGATGATGCGACCACCAGAGAATTGCCCCATAAAATAGCCCTGGCACTATTGTCAGGGCAAAACGCATATTCATAGACAGCGCCCAATAATCGTTACGTAGAAATAACGTTAGTAAAGGCGCAGCAACCAGCATTCCAGTAGCGGGAGACAGCAAAGGAACGAAAGCAAGAGGAAAAACATGATTGAGAATATATTGAAGTGTCCTAGAAAAAGGCGTAAAAATCTCTAATACTAGTTGCCAAGGTTTACTTAGCATCGCCAAAAGGATTTCTAAACCAGACGTTTTTTCCCCTTCCACAAAATGCCCGAACTGTTCGACTAAAAACCGTTTGGGCACGTCATAGGAAAATAAAGGCATGACTTTGCTAGTAATGACGATGGCATAGCTAAAACTGAGGATACAAACTACTAAACCCATCCAAGGATAACGCCTGCTAGCAATGAGATAAAATCCGATACTAAACAGTAGAATGCCAGCATCTTCCCGTACTGCCAAAATCAAAGCAGCTAATCCCCAAAACCATCCCCAAGAACGCTTTTCTAAAGCTAGCAGCAACCCAAACACAAATAAAGGCAACTGACAAAGGTCTTGAAAATTCCCTAACGTCGGCCCGATTACCGCTTTAGTTCCATAAAAGCTCATCATAATTAATGCAGCAAGCTTCGGTTCGAGACGCTGACGAGCTAGGATGTATAAAACAATTCCTGCTGCCGTAATTAAAGTAACGTTCAAAACTAGAAGCGTTGCTGCTGAAGGGAACAAGGCATAAATCGGCAACCACAATAGTAATGCTGGCGTAAAATGTTGCCCCAAGCGATGATAAGAAACTTCTGGGATGGGTTCGGAAATCGAAAGACTCGATGAGAGAGAACTTTGAAAAAATTTGCCGTGAATGCCGTTCCAAAAAACTTGATTGAAAATCCCTTGGTCAAAAGAAGTATAAGAAGGATAAAAACTAAAATGTCGATGTAGGACAAGACTTAACTCGACAAAAAAAAATGTAGCAGCAGCAGCAAATACGATTCGATTAATTTTAATATTTTTAAGTGTTTTAATCATTTAGCTAATAAAATAACCCAAGTTACTAATTACTTGAGAGAGCGATCGCGAAAGCTATAAAGTTCCCTTCACTCAAAAAACGAAGGAAAAAACACTAGATAAAATAGTCAACGTCTATGCTATCACTGATAAACAGTCGATTTATTATTTAAAGCAAATGAAACGTTTAATCGAGGCTATTTCTTCGATAGGCATAACTATTGGAATGCTTTTAACGCTGGAAAGCGTGGCAAGGGCAGATCATTCGCTTGTTAATGCTATGTCCGATTCAGAAACGATCGCGCAAGCAGTTTCCGATATAGAATCTTTTAATGGTATCGTCTGCGATACCGAAAACTCTAATCAAACCTACTATTACCGTTGCACTAAACTGTAGAAAATAGTGATTATTCTCTGTGTTAGTTTCCTGCTTCATCCTGGAGAAGTCGGCTTCACCCAGTCCACAAGCTATCGCGACTCAACTAGCCGCTAATGCCGCTAAATTTAAAGCAGCATTCAGATCGCGGTCTATATTAAGACCGCAAACACATTCAAAAATCCTGACCGATAATGGCATAGCCTCTTTAACTTGTCCACAGCTTGAACAAGTTTTACTAGAAGCAAACCATCGGTCAGCAATAATCAACTCAGAACCATACAACTTACATTTATAGTCAAGCTGTCGTCTGAATTCATAAAAACCCATATCAGCAATAGCTTTAGCGAGTTTTCGATTAGCTAACATTCCCGATACATTTAAATTCTCAATTACAATCTTGCTGTGGTTTTTGGCAAGAAATGTAGTGAGTTTATGCAATGTATCTTTGCGAATATTAGCTATTTTTCTGTGAAGCCTAGCTATTTTGACTTGAGCTTTTTTCCAATTATTAGAACGAATAACTTTATGACGATTAAGCCATTGCATTCGAGCTAACTTCTTCTCGTATTTACGATAACTTTTAGCGCCTTCAATCACCTCTCCAGTTGATAAAGTGGCTAGTTGAAGAACACCTAAATCTACTCCAACATTATCAATTAACTTTGGCGTAACATTTTCTGTTACTTCAAGCTTAAAACTAATAAACCATCTATCGGCTTGTCTGCTAATAGTTACAGATTTGGGTTGATAATCTTGCGGTAGTCGCTCATAAGTTCTTAACCACCCGATAACAGGAACTTTGATTTTGAAGTGGTCTACTTTAATCGAGCCATCTAAAGTAAAACTATCATGTCTGCCTTTTTCTTAAACTTCGGAGCGCCAGCTATTTTCTTAAAACATCTATCCCAAGCATCGCGAAGTTGTCTCAATGCGTATTGTGGTGCGCATTTACTAGATTCGTAATACCACGGATTATCAGGCTTAACTAATCGGTTCAGCCATTTATGTAGCTCAATAGCTGTTGGAAATTTTATTTTTTCTTTACGGTGACAAGTTTTATTATTGTTTAATATTGCCTTGGTTAAATCTAATCCCCAATTCCACGCATGACGTGCTGTTCCAGCGTGTTTTGCCAACAATGTTTTTTGTTTGTTATTAAGTTTTAGCTCAGTCTTAAAACCTAATAACATCTCATTTACTGTCCCCGCCCACTACACGTAAATGACTATTCTTACGACGATTTTCCGCCGCTCTCTTCCCATAAATTTTTGCACTAAAGCTTGCCATTAAAGACAAGATATCTTCAACTAATTCTGCCTCATATGTTTGGGGCAGCACTTGTTCCATGCACTCTATAATTACGCCATAACTACTAAAGAAAGCGTCTAAATAAGCAAAGTTAAAGCGCGTAAGACGATCCTTATGCTCGATGACTACGCGATTGACTAATCTCGATCTAACTAGATGAAATAAACGTTTTCCAATGGTCGCAATATTCCTGAAATTCTTCAGGCGTGGGAACCTCATCTTTTTCAAGCTCGATTGGGTGTTGGTAGACTCGTCCGTCACTCAATTCAAACTCGGTGGTGGTCACTCGCACGACTTTTATTTTGTCTCTGCTCATGCCCATGTTCCCTAGAACGATAATTTGATAATATCGTAGAGTCTCAACTTTTTCAACAGCTATCTACAATTTTCTACAGTTTATCGGTTGCTGCTCCAACCCTTCATTTTCATCATTCATAATTCAGACTTCATAATTTATATCTCGTCCCAACCGCCCACGCCAGAGGACATAACATAGCTAGTAACAGTAGCTTCAAAAAAGTTAGCTTTAGTATGAGCTTCTTTTTTGGTATCAGAAAATCGCTCTAAATGAGTATATGGACTCTTCTTATATTTCTCATCTTTATAAAGCGGTTCTAGTCCGATAGAACGCAACCTCATATTGGCTAAATATTTCGTGTAGCGTTCCGTACTCGCTTCAGTGATGCCCAAAATCTTGTTGCCAACGATGTGATTTGTCCAGCGGCATTCGTGTTGAACTGCTGTATCGAACATTTCATAGATTTGTTCGACTGAATACGAAAAAACTTGCATCGCTTCTGGAATTAATTTTTGATACAATCGAACGTGTGAAAGTTCGTCGCGATTAATCATCTTAAAAATATCAGCCGACCCAGGCATTAGCATCCGAGAAGCTAAATTGTAGAAAAAGATAAATCCGTTGTAAAAGTATAATCCTTCGAGCAAATAATCTGCTAAAAGCGCTACAAAATAATTTTCTGAGGTTTGATTGTCAATGTATTTTTGATAGAGTGTAGCAATGAATTCACAGCGATCTTTAAGAATTTTGTCGGTTCTCCAAAAGTCATAAACAGCATTTCTGCGTTCGGGAGGAATCACCGTTTCAATAATGTATTGATAGCTTTGATTGTGCATTCCTTCTTGAGAGATTTGTTCTGCCATGCACAAACTAACTTCTGGGGCGGTAATACTACTTTTGAGATGAGGAATATTACAGGTTTGGATGGAATCTAAGAAAGTTAGATAAGACAAAATTCCATCGTAGGCGTAACGTTCTTCAGGCGTTAAATTCCAATAATCAGTTACATCTTGAGTAATATCAATGCGTTGAGGAACCCAAAAATTTTCACGCATTTGTTGATATAAACCAATCGCCCAGGAGTAACGAACATCATTAAGCTGCATTAGATTGGTTGTATTTCCAAACCAAATAGCACGGTTTTCGATTTTATCGTCCCCATCAGGATTAAAGATAGGGTTGAGAGGCATTTTCTGAGTTAGCATAATTTTTTGATTAATTATAAATAATTTCTAATAATTTTCGTCTAACAACATAATAGCGATTCACGTAAATGTCAAGTTACTAAGTAATTCTTGTATTCATGCGATCGCTCTTCCTTGAAGTTTAAAATAATTGGGTTTAACTTTACTGAAACATAATATTTATTTTGCCTTACCTACCATTTATGTGCAACTACATTTATCTAACAATAATTAATTATCTGCCTTTATTGAGGAACGGCTGGTGCTTCTACCGGACGGATAATCGGAGCGGGGGTTTCTTCTTCTTGGAAGATAGCTTGCAATGATTGTTCGAGCGTTTGTGTCATGACGATGCGGTTTTCGTAGGCGACGATAACTCTGACCAACGTTGGCAAGCTGTTTTGAGTTGCTTCTAGATAGAGAGGTTCCACGTAAAGCAGCGATTGCTCGATGGGGATAACTAAGAGATTTCCCTGAATGACTCTAGACCCTTGACGATTCCAAAGCGTAATTTGTTGAGAAATAACCGGATCTTGGTTAATGCGAGCCTCAATTTGTTCGGGACCGTAGACCAAGCGCTGTTTTGGAAAGACATACAGCAATAATTTACCATAGTTTTCGCCATCGGAACGCGCCGCCAACCAAGCAATCAAGTTCGTCCGTTGCTGGGGAGTATAGGGAAGGAGCAGAATAAATTCTTCAAAAGGGACGGTAGGCAGACTGGTAATTAGATAATAAGGCTCGACTAATTGGGGTTTATCGCCATAAACTTCATTGGGAATTTGCCATTGGTCTTCTCGGTTATAAAACACTTGGGGATCGGTCATGTGGTAGGTCATTAATTGCTCCGATTGAATCTTGAACAAATCGACCGGATAGCGAATATGCCTGCGCAGGCTCTCTGGCATAGCATCGAGCGGTTTGAAAAGGTTGGGAAAGATTGCCGACCAGTGGTAACAATGGGGTCGCTCTCATCGGCAACGTAAAAATCAACGGAACCATGATAAGCATCAACGACAACTTTAACCGAGTTGCGAATATAGTTGATGCCTTCGTTGGTAGGAGCGGAATAGGGATAGCGATCGCTCGTCGTATAGGCATCTATAATCCAATACAATGAGCTTGGCGGTTTGGAGGCTGGTTCTTGCGTATCGGCGGCGACTAGATAAGGGTCGCTATCGTATCGTAGAAAAGGCGCGATCGCCTGAATTCGTTGGTTGATGTTGCGTCGAAACAAGACCTTGGTTTCAGGGGTAAATTCGGGCGTAAAGATCGTGCGCCAGTCATTTAAATACTTGGCAAATAGCAATCTGCGCCACAGAGGAGCAATATTAATTCCCCCCTGACCGTCGTAAGTATTGTAAACATTTTCGCTACCGCTAGGATAATCTAGCTCTTTGACGCTAGTTGGGGTCATGACATAGTTGTTAGCAATCTCGCCGTAGTAAATTCGAGGATTTTCAATCGGGATACTGTCTCGAACTGCGTCGCTAGCAACTGTCAGCGCACCTTCTTCCCCCACGCCAATATCCTTAACAAAATATTCTGGCAACCCGCCAGAAGCGACTGTATTAACTGGAGAGAGGGTAAAGCCGTAACCGTGAGTATAGATGAGGTGGCGGTTAACCCAAGTTTTTGCCTGCTGCGGTACGGCGCTATAGTCTAGTTCTCGTGCGGCAATGAGGACTTGTCGCTGTTCGTCGTTTTCGTTGCTAGGTGTTTCTCCATTTCTAGCCAGGGTATAGCGATCGATATCGGCATCTGGAAACCGATAGTAAAGGCGAATTTGTTGGAGTTGTCGATTGGTTTCTAAAGCGGTCGCTGATCCCAAAGACGAATATTGCGAATGGTTAATTCGTTTCTGCGAAGATCGGCTTGAGTTAGTTGTCCTTGAGGATCGAAGTTTTGCTCGTCAATATTTTCCAGTGCAAAGGCTTGTCGAGTTAAGGCAATAGTACGCGCGATATAAGGCTGCTCCCGCTCTAATTCATTGGGTTGTACGACTAGATATTGCACGGCTGTTGGTAGGATGACACCAATTGCAACAATGAGGAATAAATAAAACCCCGATCCATAAATTAACAAGCGGCGGCTAAGGTTGGAGCGCCAAGCAAAAATTGCGCTTCCCAATAAAGCGATCGCGATTCCCAAGCCCAAGAGACTTAATAAGGTATTAGCAGGCAATTGAACGTTAGCATCGGTATAGCTAGCGCCATAGCTGACTCCCCGCAATGAATAGAGCAATTCGTAACGACTCAGCCAGAAGCTAAAAGACACGATTAGCATCAAAAAACCGCCTAATCCGCATAAATGGCGCAATTGCTCGCGCGAAAATCCAGGGAAACTCCCTTGACTCAGACTATCTCCCGATAACAGATACGTTAAGCCAACGGCGACGAATGCATATAAAGTCAATCCTGTCAACCAAAGTTCGAGCAATTCCCAAACGGGTAACTTGAAAATATAAAAGCTAATATCTTGGTTAAAAACTGCCTCGCTAGCATTAAACGGGGTCGGACGAAAATAGGACAATGCTTTGTCCCAATGCTCGGATAGGATAGAGCCTATAAAGAGACTCAAGATTAGTGCGATCGCGCGAAGCCAAAAACGCGGATAGATAAGAATTGCGATCGCACTTACCACAATCCCTATCAGATACCATTGTCCAGAAACTAACTGATTCCCAAGCGTCCAAATCGTTTCGAGTCGAAATCTGGTTGGGACGAGCAAAGTAGCATGAGCTTCCCCAGGATCGCCATACCAATAATTAAAGAAAATTTGACCGTAGCGAACCAACAATAAACCAATTAGCAACGCCAAACTCAGCACTAGGGGAAGTAGCCAGGATAATCTTATAGGTTTTAAGACGTGGCGAGTTTTTCGCTGGGGGTATTTCTCCCATGTTCTTTTGTCTAGCGGTACGCGATCTTTCGTTGATGGATGTGGATATTTGAGCCGTTGGGCGAAAGAGAGGTTAACTAACAAATAGCTAATCGATAGACTAAATACGATTACCGCGATCGCGCTTTTGGTAAATAGCCTAATTAAATAGACTGACAAATAATCGACCTCTTCGTACCAAAGAATTTCCCCTCCTATACGGCAGATTAGTTCTATGCTTAACCACAATCCCAGGAGTAAAATTATCGGTCGGAAGTTTTGTTTCCAGAGCATGAAATCGTCTATTGAATTAGAAATTATGAATTATGAATTATGAAAATTAGAAGTTCAGTCGTAGGGACAAACGGTCGTACTCCCTTCGGGAGGGCTACGCCAACGCCCTTACAGAATTCGGAAGTCGTAGAGACGCGAAATTTCGCGTCTCTACAAGATTCCTCCTTGTCTTCCTATTCTCTACTCCCTATTCCCTTGTCCGAAATAACTTGCAGGGTTTGCAAACTCTCATCC
>JAAUUT010000174.1 GCA_012031035.1 Candidatus Altimarinota bacterium
TTTAAGTCTTCGTGGGCGACCAAATCGTTAGATTGGCACAGACGGAGTGCAAGTCTCTTCGCATACTCTTCTCGTTGCCGACTTACTCTTAAATGGGTTCTAGCTAATCGCTTTCTTGCTTGACTTCGAAAACCAGGATAGACCTACGAACTAAGCCCGCCATTCATCCACGCGATAAATCGCGGGTCTTCTGGCTCACTTCAGATAAACTAAGTATATGGTGGGCAAGATCTGCCCACCCTAACTATATGGCGTTTAAATTTTTAATTGGCGTAAGTTGCGAATATTAATTGATAGTTTTTTGCTTACTTTTGTAAGTACATTAACTACTGTTGTTTAGCCTTCGCCACCTTCGCCGCCTTCACCACCTTCACCACCTTCGCCGCCTTCACCAGGACTAGCAGGTGCGGGACTAGCAGGAGATGTTTGTTCTGTAGGTTGGGTGGTTTCTGTTTCTTGTTCGTCGCCTTCAGTGCTACCACCGCCACAAGCACCGAGAGTAGTTGCTAAAGTAGCTGCGAGAAACAAGCTAACTGCTTTAGAATTCATGGATTGACTCCTTTGATAAAGTTATGATGTTTTTCAGCTATTGTTAGTTTTTCTATAATAAAGGACTACGCCTTATAAAGTTGATAACAATATTGTTTGACCAAGATTACTTTTAATTGATAATTCTTGTCAAGTCTATCGGTCATAATTCTATAGGCATATTTTTTTTCCTATTTGTCTGTAATGATTTTCTCTATTGAAAATATTCTAAAGCCAGAAGAAATCGAGTCGATCGTTAATAATCTATCGCAAGCTAACTTTGTAGATGGGAAGGTGACTGCGGGTTGGCAGGCAAAATTAGTTAAAAATAACGCACAACTAGAGAAAACCTCTGTAGAATATGCAGATTTAGAAATAATTGTCAAGAAAGCTTTAGAGTGCCATCCCCTTATTGCTAGCGCCGTCCTACCAAAATTTATCCACTCGCTTCTGTTTAGTCGCTACGAAACAGGAATGTCCTACGGAAGTCATACGGATAATGCTTTAATGGGAAAACCCAATTTCTGGCGTTCGGATGCTTCTTTTACCATTTTTTTAAGTTGTCCGAGGAGTTATTCGGGTGGAGAATTAGTTATGGAAACAACAGATGGCGATCGCGCTTATAAACTAGAAGCAGGTTCGGCGATTGTCTATCCCTCTTCGATGCTTCATCGAGTCGAAACCGTAACCGAAGGCATTAGATTAGTTGTAGTTGGTTGGATTCAAAGTTTAGTCAGAGATCCCGCCGAAAGAGAAATTTTGTTCGAGTTAGATACCGTGCGTCGGTCGATCTTTTCCAAAGAAGGAAAAACCCTCGAATTCGACTTGCTCTCAAAAACTCATGCTAACTTATTACGTAGATGGAGCGAGTAATACAGTTATCAGTGAAATGAAAAAATTCACGCTTTTATTAATTTGTTTTTTTATAACTATAGATGCTCCTAAAATTCATGCGCAATCGCCGTCAGAATGGGTGGAACTCGGTCGCCGCATTCATGGGGGGTTTGGTTCCTATATTGCTGTTGGGATTCGTATCGGATTAGATGCGATGGAACGTCTCAAGGCCAATCCTCGCGAATTAGAGGTTACTTATCAAGATGGGCCGTCGTCTCCGTGTCCCTGCGTTGCTGATGGAATTATGATAGCGACGGTAGCGACTCCTGGAAATAATACGTTACGAGTTTTACCGACTCCTGCAATTAATCCCAACACCTTTGGCATTGCGATCGTCAAAAATCAAAAAACCGGAGAAACACTTCGCTATACTTTACCTAGATCGGCGCGATCGATCCTCGACGATTGGAATAAAGATTTACAAGAGCGCGATCGCTATGATGCAGTAATGAATGCTCCTGCTGAATCTTTGTTTGAAGTCGAAAGTTACAATAGGGATCGAAAATAAGCGATCGCGCTTATCGGGAAATTAGATTTATGACTATGAATTTAAGCGAGCGAGATAAGTTTAATTATTTTAAAAATTTGGCAGTCATTGCCATCAAAAATATTCACAATTTAAATAAAGAATTGCTTGGATATTACGCCAACAAGTTAGAAATATCTAAAACAGAATTAGAAGCCATTTCTCCAGATGAGCTTCTTAACTATGAATTTCAACAGTTAGACAATAATAATTTTAATCTAGAACTTTTATGCGATGCTGTTACTATCGTCTGTTCCAAAGGAGAAGGAAATGTTGACGAAAAGCAATATTTAGCTTGTGTCGAACTAGCAGGCGTTTTAAATTATAACCAACAAACTGTCGATAAAACCATAGAAAATTTCTTTGAAATTTCAAGAAAGCGAAATCAAAAAAATCATTAATCGAGACATTAATTTTGTTTAATGCGGCTCAAAAAAGCTTTGAGGCGATCGCATTGAGGATTGCTAATCACTTCGTAAGCATTGCCTTCTTCTTCAATGTAGCCTTGATTGAGGAAAATGACTCGATTGGCAACGTCGCGAGCAAACTGCATCTCGTGCGTGACCACTACCATTGTCATGCCCTCAGCGGCGAGTTGTCGCATGGTATTTAAAACTTCTCCCACCAATTCAGGATCGAGAGCGCTGGTTGGTTCGTCGAAAAGTAAAATCTCTGGTTGCATACATAAACTGCGCGCGATCGCAACCCGTTGTTTTTGCCCGCCTGAGAGTTGTTCGGGATAAGCCTCTGCTTTTTCAGCTAATCCAACCTTTTCTAAATAAAATCTCGCTCTTTCTCGACATTGCGCTTCCGAGTTGCCTAATACTTGACGGGGAGCAAGCATGAGATTTTTAGGACGGTTAGATGCGGGAAAAGATTAAACTGCTGAAATACCATGCCGACCTTGGTGCGCAGTTGTCTGAGGGGTTTCGCTCCAAGTTTCGGGGGCGACAAATCGATATCCATCACGCTCAATCGTCCGCCATTAATGGTTTCTAGACGATTGAAACAGCGCAATAAAGTACTCTTGCCACAGCCAGACGGCCCGATAATCGATACGACATCGCCTTTATTTAGAGAGCCGCTTACTCCTTTAAGGACTTCTAGGGAGCCGTAATTTTTGCGTAGATTTTCAAAGGATATAACTGGGGTAGGATTTTCCATAACGCGATCGCAATAATAATTTTTTTTGTTAAGATATTCTCATTTTTTTATTCTTATTGTAATTAAAAATACATTGGCAAATATAAATGAGGACTAATACTGGGAGAAATAGTCAGCCCGTAATTAACTCCTCACCTACCAAAACCGTCAATTATTAGAAAAGAGCGATAAAAATGTCTAAATTCAGGCGATTAGGATGGCTCAATCGACTAGCTCTCGGTTTACTTGGGGTATTGTTCGTTGTTCTTATCGGCGTTTTTCCTAGCAACTCTCAAGAAGCACAAACTTTAAGAGTCGGGACTGAACCTGCTTTTCCTCCCTTCGAGATGAAAGCCGAAACTGGGGAATTGGAGGGATTTGATATCGACCTTATGAATGCTATTGGCAAAGAAGCTGGCTTAAAGGTTGAGTTTCTTAGCTTGCCCTTTGACGGACTCATTCCAGCATTGCAAGCCAACACCATCGATGCGGCAATTAGCGGCATGACCATTACTGCCGAACGCGCCCAAACGATAGCTTTTTCTCGTCCCTATTTTAAAGCAGGTTTAGCACTTGCTGTTAAAGAAGGCAATCAAGAGATTAAAAGTTTTGACGATTTAAAAAACAAAAGAATAGCCGTCCAGATTGGTACGACGGGAGCAGGCGAAGCAGGCAAAATAGAAGGCGCTCAAGTGAGTCAGTTTGATAGCGCTCCCCTGGCCCTACAAGAATTGGCGAATGGCAGAGTCGATGCCGTCATCAACGATGCTCCGGTGACGCTTTATGCAATCAAACAAGCGCAGCTTCAAGGAATCGAGGTAGTAGGACAATTACTAACAGAGGAATATTTCGGGATTGCTCTGCCAAAAAATTCGCCGAATATCGAGAAAATCAACGGCGCGATCGCTACTTTACTAGAAAATGGAACTTATAACGCCATTTACGAAAAGTGGTTTGGGACAGCGCCGCCCGAATTACCTTTGGCTGCGCCAGCTTTAGAAGGAGCAACCGCACAGCCATTCGATTATGGCAAGCTATTTTCTAACTTACTGGTGGGCGCACTTGTTACTTTGGCGCTGACGGCTTGTTCTATCTTTTTTGGAATGATAGGAGGAACGCTAGTTGCGATCGCACTAATCTCGCCTTATACTCCCCTACGTTGGCTGTGTCGGGCCTATGTCGAGTTCTTTCGCGGTACGCCGATGCTGGTGCAGATTTTTATGATTTATTTCGGTCTGCCTGCCCTATTACAAGGCTTGGGGTTAAATTTTAACTTCGAGCGCTTTCCTGCGGCGGTCTTGGCTCTCAGCCTCAATTCTGCTGCTTATTTAGCAGAGATTATTCGAGGCGGAATTCAAGCAGTCGAACGCGGACAATGGGAAGCCTCCGAATCTTTGGGGATGGGATCGGTAGAAACCATGCGCTATGTAATCTTTCCCCAGGCGTTAAGACAAATGTTGCCTCCCTTGAGCAACGAGTTTATCACGCTAATTAAAGATACTAGCTTGGTTGCCGTAATCGGCTTCGAGGAATTATTCCGACAAGGACAATTAGTAGTTGCAACTACCTATCGAGCATTTGAAGTGTATGCGGCAGTAGCACTTGTCTATCTAGTACTAACCTCGGTTTCTGCTACTGGATTTAGATGGCTAGAAAGCTACATGAATCCTTTGAGAAAGATGAGTAAAGCCAAAGCTTAATCAGTTATCAGTGAATAGGCAATAGGGAAAACTTTCATTAATCTTTTACCCTTTACCCTTATTTCCCTTGTCCCTCCGTCTCCTTTACTTTTTATCTTCTCGTTTCTTGTTTTAAATAACTATTGTGTGTGTGAGGAAAAAATCATGTTAAATCAAATCTGGAATACCATTGGCTTGAGTTCGGTTGCTTTAGGAGCGATTTTATTCGCTTCTGGTACAGCACTGGCAGAATCGGTCGAATCTCCCAGGAAAAACGCTTCTGACAATCCAATGTCACAACTTACTAGCGTTTCCGAATTGGCAGAATCTGTCGAATCTTCCGAAAAAAACGCTTCTGACAATCCGATGTCGCAACTTACTAGCGTTTCTGAGTTGCGCGATGTTACACCAACAGAATGGGCATACGAGGCGCTAAGAAGTTTGGTAGAACGCTATGGCTGTATCGTAGGTTATCCAGATAGCACCTATCGAGGCAACCGTGCCTTGACTCGTTGGGAGTTCGCTGCTGGTTTAAATGCCTGCATGAATACTATCGAGCGTTTGATTCAAGAAAATGTTGCCGTTCTCAAAGAAGATATCGATACTCTCAAGCGACTGGCAAAAGAATTTGAAACGGAACTCGCAGCATTAGGCAGTAGAGTTGATAATCTTGAAGCAAGAGTTTCTTTCCTCGAAGACCATCAATTTTCAACAACTACGAAACTCGCAGGAGAAGTCATTTTTGCCTTGGGCGATGCTTTTAGTAGCGAAGACGGAACCGACAATCAAACAGTATTTCAAAATCGAGTTTGGTTGACTCTCAAGAGTAGTTTTACGGGAGAAGATGCCTTAAACGTTCGTTTATCTTCTAATACTGCCGATCTGTTCGATATTGCGAATACAGATAGCACACCTACAGCTGAAGGCAGACTAACCTATCAATTTGATACTGACAGCGATCTTTTTATCGGGTGGTTAGGTTATTATCTCCCGATTGGCGATCGCGCTCAACTTTATGTAGCGGGTTTGTACGGGATTCATAGCGATTACGTCAAATCGACAGCTAATCCATTCTTAGAAGACTTTGGCGGTGGCGATGGCGCTTTGTCTTATTACGCTCAGGATAACTCGATATACAACATTGGCGGCGGCAGTGGGGCAGGTTTTACTTTTGATGTCAATGATTTTATTAGCTTAAACGTCGGCTATCTAGCGGGTGGGGTCGATTCACCTGCCAACCCCGACGAGGGCAATGGATTTTTAAACGGTAGTTATGCCGCTTTAGGACAAGTTACCTTGCTGCCGTTTGAAGGTAAGCTGCAAGCTGCTTTAACGTATATCAACAGCTACCATACTCCAGGTACGCCCATCTTTAGTTATGGCCCCGATAGTCCAGTTGGTGTATCGGGAACGATTCCAGCCAATTTTCCAGGCGGCGGTCAGTCCAGAGTCAGCGCAGATTCTTACGGGCTATCTCTGTCTTATCAGATCTCCGATGGTTTTGCTATCAATGCTTGGGGAGGCTATACCGATGCAGATATTAAAGATAGCGGTGACAATGGAGAAATCTGGAATTATGCGATCGCCTTTGCTTTTCCCGATGCCTTTGCCGAAGGCAATCTGGCTGGTTTAATTGTTGGTGTCGAGCCTTATTTAGGAAATGCGCCCGATTTAGGCGTTGGAGATGACGATTTGCCCATCCATATCGAAGGTTTTTATCGATTCCAGCTTAACGACAGCATTTCTTTAACGCCTGGTTTAATTTATCTAGTAGCACCCAATCAGGATGATAGCGATTACAGCCTCATCGGAACAGTTCGTATGACCTTTAACTTTTAGATAAGATAATTGCGATCGCGTTGTGAATTATAGGGCGATCGCAGTTTTTCGATTTATGAATAGGTAATGAACGGATACGCTGCTATTAAAGGCTATAAATTTAGCTATCTAACTTAATATCTAATGCCTCTCTATACGTGTTTGTTAAATTGTGATTGCCTGCGATCGTGCCTGTTTGTTCTGTAAATGTAATCGGAATTCCTACGTGTTGGTAGTGTTTCTCCGATTGTCCGTCAGTAATTTTATTAAGAAAAGTTTTAAAAGCAAGAAAACGCGCTTGCTTTGCTAAACTCATTGTTCTAAATGTTTCATCATCAACAACTTGAGTAGTTGGGAATGGAACTGCTTGAATTAAGTCCTCACTATTTATAATTCTAAAACTTTGTATAGCGTCTGTGTCAAAGTGGCTAGCAAAAGTTTCATCCCCAACTCTTGGACTAGCAAAAGTGTACAGTTGAATAGATTTTGGTGTAATGTTTTGCTTTTCAGCAATTTTACTAATATGTAATGCTGCAAGTGTAGCCAATCCTGCTCCTAAACTATGTCCAGTCACAAAAATTTCAGATTCAGCATTAAGTTCTTTATTAAAAACTTGAGCAATTGTCTGTTCAATAGTTGAATAGTTAGGAGAGATTTTTTTAGCAAAAAATTTATCTAAATCGATGCCATCTCTTTGCGCACTGTAAATTAAGTTAAAGCCATTTCTAACCTCGCCTAAATCACCAAAGTTTGCTTCTGGTAAAAAAGGTTTGGGTACAGGTCTTACATTATTAAACCATTCTGCAGCCTCACGAGTTCCTCTAAAAACCACAAAAAACTTATTGGAGTTAGATTTCGCTCTTGCTATGAATCCAAAAATTGGCTCGTCAACTACAAGACCTCGTAAGTTTTGAACTATATTTTTGATGTTTCCATTAATAAATTCCAATAAATTTTTAGGATTGAGTGCATCTAACCACCACCACTGAGGAAACCAAAAACTTTCAATGCGATCGTAGGTTTTTAATCTATCTTCTTTTGCTTCCAAAATTGATTTAGTCGCTGATAATCTCTGTTAGTACGCTCGTTTTCACTGTTTTTAACTTCTTCAAGATTATTAGTGTTTAAATCAATAAATGCTTTAGAGCCAGTAATTATCAATGGCAATTTTTCCTTATTTTGTAAATCTTCATTTTGATCCCAAACTTCATATTCATTATAAGCAACGGAGATGAGATTAGCTAATTCCATTGCACATTCAAGATCGAAGCCTGAATTTTTACAAAATTGAACTTTATTAATTCGAGATTCCTCCGTTATTGCTTTATAAAGTTGACAAGCAATATCTCCTATCAAAGAAATTAAAAAGGCATCACTACCAACATTCAAAACACTTCCCAAAACAGGTACTGTACTTAAAATTCCTCCAACAACAGGTAGTACTGGGATTACTCCAAGATTCATAGCCATTTTCATTTGTCTAGTAGATCTGAATGCCCTATCAAAAACTGCTAGTGCTTCCTCTCTACGTTCTGAAATAACTAAATCAAGCTCATATGCCTCAGCAATTTGGTAAATTGTTTCGACTTGTATCAAAGTTATTGCAGCTTGATCGAAGCCCATTGACTCCGCTAATTTTCCTGGAACCATACTGATGGCAGCAGAATCTCTAACTATTCGGAGAGTTTGCTGAACGACTACTTGCTGAGCTATTTCCTCTGATTTTTTATTAGAAAACTTTTCTTTGAGAACTGCAACAAATTTTTTAACGTAGGTTAGATTTACTTGCTTTATGTGTGCCTCAACTGATGCTTCTTTAGCAGCTTGCGAAGCCTGAGTGTTATTACCAACAAACAAAAGTGCATCCCGAACTGGTTCTTGAGAAAGAACTGATTTAGTTGCTTCTTGTCCTAGTTTTGCCGTTGATTCAACTATTCCCTGACCAAAGTCTGTAACTGATTTGACTGTTCCTTGCCCAAGTTCTGTTGCTGATTGAATTGCCCCTTGACCTAATTCAGTAGCAGATTTAGTGACCTCATTAGTGATTTCTGCTGCTTTACCAGCTACATCTTCCCCTAATTGCCAAACCCCTTTAATTAAGTTTTCCCCCAACCCATGAAATGCCTTTTTCGCTGAGTAAAACTTAACGGGCTGAGACAAGCCTGCATGAGGAAGATTGTTTGCTAGATTAGAGGAAGTTTTAACCTCCAGTTGTCCGTTTTCCTCAGAAATATTAGTAATCTCTAAAGCATTTTGTTCGGTCAACTCTGGGAGGGAAGAATTGTCCTGCGCCATAAAATGTATATTTCCCAAATACTCAGATGTCTAAAAAAGTAGTTAGAAAAAGCTACCGTTAAAGCGACTAGTTCAATATGATATGTAAACCAGTCGCTTTTTGTTTTAATCGCAAATATTAAAATAAACTGCCCAAAAAATCCCCAACTTCTTCTACAGTTTCTGCAATATTGTTGGTAGTTAAGGCATTATTAGTCAACTCATTTAAATCCTCAATACCTTGGGACACTTGTGAGAAGGCATTACCAGCAGCCCCAGATGATACGGCATTAAGTACTGCATCACCGCTAACCCGAACTGCATCACCATAATCTGCATCGGGATTTGTAGGGTCGAACTCAGGCATCATTTCATCAATGACATTATTGACGATGGACATAAATTTATCTCCTTAAAAAGCAAAAACATTTCTACGAATCTAGTTTTTTTAAAAACAATGTGGTCGAGTGGTAGTAGATAAAACTGAACCCAGCATTAATACCTTGAGACTCATAAATACTAAAGTGGATTACTAAACCTTTTATGACCACTTTAAAAAAACAGAAACCTGCTTGACACTCAGCATAGCTTCACCAATTACTCTTGACAGTCGTAAAAGGTCATAGAAAAGTCAGATCTAAGTCAGAAA
>JAAUUT010000051.1 GCA_012031035.1 Candidatus Altimarinota bacterium
CCCCTCCACCCCCAACCCCTCTCCCAAGCTTGGAGAGGGGAGCCGGAAATCTTACAACTAATTTAGGATGGCTATAGATGAATCGCAATAGTTGGACGATTCTGTGTTTGGCATATGCGATCGCGTTATTATCAACCAATATTTTTGGAATTACCAATCCTAATCCTTCTTGGCAAACGTGGTTTATTACCGTTACAGGATTAGGATTTTTAAGTGTTTTAGCTGCGATATTTATTCCTCGATTTTGGCGCAGAGGCCCGAAATGGCAGTTATGGTTAACGGCTGGATTAGTAGCAATTTTTGCAGTGGTTTACTTTCAAATACGAATTCCTCAGCCTGGAAGCAATGATGTCAGTAACTTACTTAAAGAAAGCAATAATAAGAGTCAATTTGTCACAGTAACAGGCAAGATTTTAACACAGACGAGATTAACCAGTAGCGATCGCGTTCAATTTTGGTTTGAGGCGCAACAGTTACAAAAAAGAGGCAACGAGCAACAAGTTACCGGAAAATTATACGTAACTGTACCGCCAGAACAAGGAACTAATTTATATCCCACTCAAAAAATAGAAATACGCGGCATTTTATATCAACCTAGTTCGCCTTCTAACCCAGGTTCTTTTGATTTTAGAGCGTATTTAGCCAATCAAGGCGCATTTGCCGGACTCAAAGGCTTAGAAATCGAGTCTATGGAAGAAGAAACCCCTACTTGGGGATTATGGCAACTGCGACAACGAATCGTTAACGCACAAGTTCTTTGGATGGGAAAACCTGAAGGATTGCTGCTGGGTTCGATGGTTTTAGGACAACGTGCAGTCGATTTACCTAGCGATATTCGCGATGCCTTTATTAAAGCGGGTTTGGCTCATATTTTGGCGGCTTCTGGATTTCAGGTTTCTTTGCTGTTGGGTGTCGTTATTCGCTTGACAGGACGTTTTTCTGCGCGATCGCAATTTATCTTAGGACTCTGTACGATTGGATTGTACCTCGGTTTAACGGGGTTGCAAGCTTCGGTTGCAAGAGCAGGGGTGATGGGGGTAGGCGCACTCGTTGCGCTGATTGCAGAGAGAAAAGTCAGGCAATTGGGTTCCCTGTTGGTGGCGGGAACGTTATTACTCTTGTTTAATCCCCTGTGGATTTGGGATTTGGGGTTCCAACTCAGTTTTCTCGCTACCTTCGGTTTAATCGTCACGATGCCAGCACTGGAGAAACGTTTGGATTGGTTGCCTCCTGCTCTTGCAACTTTGATTTCTCTACCTCTGGCGGCTTCTGTGTGGACGTTTCCTTTGTTACTCCATGCTTTTAGCGTGGTGGCTACTTACAGCATTCCCGCCAATATTATTGCTGCACCTTTGGTAAGTGCAATCAGTTTGGGAGGAATGGTGAGTGCTGGTGCGGCGTTGCTTTATCCTCCCATTGGAAGCGCGATCGCGTGGTTACTTTATTATCCAACTCATCTACTCGTACAACTCGTGCAATTTTTTACTACTTTACCTGGTAGTTCTTTGGCAGTTGGCAGGCTATCTTTGGGTTGGATGCTATTAATTTATCTGCTGATGGCGTTGGTTTGGCTTCATCCTTGGTGGCAGCGTCGTTGGTGGTTGGTGGGTTTAGTTATTGTCAGTTTAATCGTTATTCCAATTAGATACAGTCAATTAAATTTATTGCAAGTAACCATTTTTGCAACCAAACAAGCACCCGTTTTAGTTATTCAAGATCGCGGCAAAGTTGCTTTAATTAATAGTGCGATCGCAATACTGCTAAATATACCATCGTTCCCTTTCTCAACCGTCAAGGAATCAATCGGCTCGATTATACAGTTACTTTTTCTTCTTCATCAAATCAAGCTGATGGATGGTCTGAGATTGAGAAGAGTTTAACAATTAAACATCAACTTTCTCCATCCGATAAAACCATCTCGTTTGATTCGACAAAAATTCAACTTCTCGATACAAGCCCTTCTATTTTGCAATTACAAATTCAAGGACAAACCTGGTTTTATTAGGTAAAAGCAACCCAGAAGCAATTAATACTAATATATTAACAGGAACGGTTTTGCTGTGGTCGGGTAAATCTTTAAATGAGAAATTGTTAGAAAAAATTCAACCTCAAGTTGCGATCGCTATTTCACCTACTGTTAATCAAAAAACTCAACAACAGTTACAACAACGACAAATTAAACTCTATTGGACGGGACGCGATGGTGCTATTCAATGGAATCGCGATCGGGGTTTTCAAACTACCCTGGAAACATCAGAATCAGATCTTTTCTGAATAATTAGACTTTTTGGAGAAGTTAGATTCGCGATCGAGTTAAGTATTAAAAAGTCAGATAGTAAAGAGTAAGTAATATCGCATAGATGACGGTTGTGTTATGCTGCGCCTTTGCCGAGCGTTTCAAACTACATTCGTTTCAGCAACTCATCATATTCATCATGTGCGCCAATCCAATACCAGTAAACACGATCGGATTCCAACAAACCCAAAACACGATAGTTAAGGCTAACGCGAGCCGAGTAGATCGGCTGCTTTTGGCTGACTTGCTTAAATTGAAGACTGGGGTGATACGGATCTTCTTGCCAGAGCGCATAAGCTTTAGCGGCTTGTTCCCGAACTGAGTCTGGAAGAGCTTCCAGCCGCTTACGAAACGTTTTAGTGACACTTGATTTCATTTTTGCGCTGGAAAAACTTCATCTAGTGGGACAGTTTCACCACTCGCTATTTCCTGACGCACCATTGCAGCCATCCGATCCCATTGCTCGTCCGTCGTTGCAGTAAACCGGGTTTCCCATTTTTGCTCGTCTTGTAATTCCGCCAAGAACCGAGCCGCGATAGCATCTTGTTGGTCGGGCGGGAGTTGTTGGATTTGGGCAATCGCCTGTCGAAGCAATTCAGTCATGTTTTAATAGCAGCGAACACTGCAATGTCTTGTGGCTTCTTAAATTTTATCCAAAGTTTTTCTAGTTTTGTTCGTCTGGCACTCTGCCGAAACCGAGTTGCGATCGCCATTTCTTCTAGTGTAAGGAACTAAAGATTCGCTAGGTTATAACAACTTTTCACGATCGCCAATCTCTGTTCATCGCCGACAATTATCGCAATGACCGCACTTAAAACCAATAGCTTCCTCAGTAAAACCAAATGCTTTCAATAAAAACTGCCAGCGACATTGGCGCGTCATTAAATATTGTCCCATGAGCAATCGCTGCTTATGGTTCGATCGCGATAATCGAGAAGTCCCCTCACAAAGTTGATAGTGAAAAGGATCTGTCCATTCCAAGCAACCCGCGCTATGCAGCAATGAAAGTGCCATCTCTCCTTCGGGAAACTGCCGCGCGATCGCATCTATCTCTCCTTTTTTGGGGATATTTTTAGAAATTTGCTGTGCTTTTTGATACATTTTTTCTAATTGGTTATAAAAATAGCGATCGCGTCCTTTATCTTGAGGGTCTAACCAGCCTGTCGGTTCGCTTATTAAAGTCAGCGTTTCCGTATATTTGCGATCGCGTCCGCCGCGTCCGACTTCTTGTAAGTATTCTGAAAGCAGTAGCGGCGCTTGAAAATGAATGACCCAGCGGACATCGGGCTTATCTATCCCCATCCCAAAAGCGCTGGTACAGACGACAAATTGAAGTTTATCCTCCAACCAACTCGTTTCTAGATATCGTCGTTCTTGGGGACTCAATCCCGCGTGATAGGCCGCCGTTTTATAATTAAGCAATATCAGCCATTGGGCTAATTCTTCACTGTCTTTGCGAGTACGGACGTAAATTAATCCCGATTGTCGTTCTCTGGCGCGAAGAAAGTTTAGTAGTTGATGGCGGCGACATTTAGGAGTCCAAGCGATTTTGACTTGTAGGTTGAGGTTGTTTCGGTAAGGACTGAGACGGAAACACTCTGGGCGCTCTAATTGTAGGGTTTGAGTAATAATGTTTTGATAGATAGGATCGGCAGTCGCAGTAAAAGCCGCGATCGCGATTTTTGTATTTGAAGGTTTAGACTGGAGTAAAGCCGATCGTACCGCACCCAAACGGCGATAGGCAGGTCGAAACGTTTCGCCCCATTGAACTAAACAATGGGCTTCATCTAAAATCAAACCATTAATTTCAAGAAGGGGGTGAGATAATCTTTCCCAAACTGGAGGACTCAACAAAGTTTCGGGAGATAAATATAGTAATCTAAGTTGTTGGCGTTCGAGTTCTCGTAGCGTTTGTTTTTTGCGATCGCGAGATAATTCGTTGTGTAGTAAAGCAGCTTGAAGATTTCGCTGGCGCAATTGATGTACCTGATTTTCCATCAAGGCGACTAGGGGAGAAACCACTAAAGTCAATCCAGTTTGTAGTAAAGCTGGTAATTGAAAACAAATTGACTTTCCCGCCCCAGTCGGCAAGATAATCAAAGTATCTTTTGAAGCTAGCAACGTGCGAATAATTTCTGCTTGTGGAAAGCGAAAATCCTCGTAACCCCAAATTTTTTGAAAAAGTCGCGCGAACTTGCGACCAATCAGCAGCAGAATAGTTCATGCAAATCTTCTCAAACAAACGCTATTGTATAAAATGCCCACAGTGCTGCCAAGATTTTAGAAAACTTCAGCTAAAATTTAATAGGCTCAATCCAGGATAAACAATGCCCAATCCCGGAGATATCATAGGCGGGCGTTTTCAGATCCTCCACGAATTAGGAAGCGGGGGGTTTGGAACGACCTACCTGGCAAAAGACATGGAACTGCCCAATAAGCCTCAGTGCGTTGTCAAACAACTACAACCGAGGTTTAATAGTCGTGCGTTGTGGCAAAATGCAAAAGAACGCTTCGCGACCGAGGCGATGGTTTTGCGTCGTCTAGGCGATCACGATCGCATTCCCCAATTGGTATCGCATTTTGAAGAAGATGATGAATTCTTTTTGGTGCAAGAATTTATCGATGGCGAAGAATTAAGAAAAGAAGTCAGCCGCCAACCTTTTAACGAAGCACAAACTATCGATTTTCTCAAAGATACGTTGTATGTTCTCGATTTCGTTCACCAGCAAGGCGTTATTCACCGCGATATCAAACCCTCGAATTTGATTCGACGACGCTCGGATGGCAAGATAATCTTAATCGACTTTGGAGCCGTCAAAGAAATCGGCACGCTCTCCTATAACGCCGAAACGCAAACTGTCATCACCAGCGTAATTGGAACCCCCGGTTACATGGCTCCCGAACAGCAAAATGGTAGACCGTTCTTTAGCAGCGATATCTATGCCTTGGGCAGAACGGCAATTTATGCCTTGACGGGTCAATCGCCCATGGAATTAGAAGATCCAGAAACGGGAGACTTGACAAATTGGCAAAAATATGTACAAGTTAGCTCTAAATTGGCGATCGTCCTCAACAAAATGATCCGCCCTAAGTTTTCGGAACGCTATCATTCTGCATCTGAAGTATTACGAGACTTAGAACCCCTCTTAAAAATCGCTCAAACAATCGGAGGACGCTACAAAGTTATTCGCTTTTTGGGAGGAGGACGCTGGAGTTACACTTATTTAGCAGAAAATTTGTGGCGAAATTATGAATCGCCTTGTGTGATTAAGCAGCTAAAATCTAAAGAAACTGCCGATGCCATCATCTTACAAGAAGCAGAACGGCGTTTTTCGACAGAATTAAAAGTTTTAGAAAGATTGGGCGACCATCCTCAGATCCCAAAACTACTCGATCATTTTGAAGAAGACAAAGAATTTTATCTAGTTCAAGCATTCATCGACGGTCACGACCTTTCTGCCGAGATTCAACCAGGAAAGCGTTGGAGTGAAGATAAAATTTTTTCTCTTTTGCGAGACGTTTTAGAAATTTTAGACTTTATTCATAAAAATCGCGTCATTCACCGCGATATCAAACCTTCTAATTTAATTCGGCGGCGTTCTGACGATAAAATTGTTTTAATTGATTTTGGCGTAGTCAAAGAAATCATTAATGCTTCAACCGACAAAAGCGGTTTTGGTAGTTCGACTCAACCGATAGGCACAGAAGGTTATATGCCTCCCGAACAAATGGCGGGCAGACCTGCTTTTGGAAGCGATCTTTATGCGTTGGGAATGACTGCCATTCAAGCATTAACAGGAGTTTCTCCAGATCGATTGCAAAGCGACCCGCAAACTGGGGAAGCCATGTGGCAAGAGGGAATACAAGTCAATCCCAAGTTAGCCAAAATATTAAATAAAATGATCCGCTTAGAGTTAGCAAATCGCTATCAATCGGCGGCTGAGGTTCTCAGAGAAGTTCAAAAAGTTTCTAAAAATCATAAATCTAACTCGATAACTTATTTTGATACTCAACCCAAACCTGTAGCCAGAAATCGACCTTGGGTTAAGTCTTTAATTATTATTCCAAGCGGTATTGGGGCTTTTTTGATTCTTCTGCTGTATGTTCTTCAACTCAGTCAGATTGGTTTTCTGTTCAGACAAGCTGATATTAAATTAGATTCTGAAGATTATCTAGCAGCAATTAACTACTACAATGAAGGCTTGGAAAAAGCACCGCCTTTAGCTAGTTCTTTGCTCAATTTTGAAAAAGCTTGGATACAAAAAGCTTTTGCTTTGAGTGCCCTAAAACGTTATGAGGATATGCTCAATGCTTGTGAAGAAGCTATAAAACTCAATCAAAAAAGTGTATATGGATGGATTTGTAAGGGATCGGCGTTGGATTCATTAAAACAGTATCCAGAAGCGATTAAAGCTTATGCCGAAGCTATTTCTATCGATCCAAGTTCGTTTGAAGCTTGGCACAATCGAGGTCATTCTTATCTAAAATTAGGGAAAAAAGATGAGGCGGTAGCCAATTTTAGTCAAGCCATTCAAGTCGAACCCGAAAAAAGTTTTGTGACTTGGAATGATATGGGAAAAATGTATTCTCAGTACAAAGAATACGACAAAGCAATTGAATCTTATAAGGAATCTATTAGTGTTAAACCCGATTATTTACCTGCTTGGATCGGTTTAGGGAACGTACAAAATTTTATTAAGGAACACGACGAAGCAATTAAGTCTTATAACGAAGCCCTAGAACTTAACGATAAATCCTATGAGGCTTGGTATGGCAAAGGACTTGCTGAAGAAGGATTGCGACGCTACGAAGATGCAGTTAAATCTTTTGAAAGGGCAATTTTTATTAAACCAAATTATCAAGCCTCGATCGATGCGCGTCAGCGAGTTATTAATCGCATAAGATAATAAATTCAAAAGAGAGGGTTTTCTCTTCTTGGTTGTTGTACCATTGCTAACTTTGATACTTCGATAATAATTTCATAAAAGCTTCGCGATCGCATAAAGAAGATTGAGCGCCATGTTTAGTAACAGATAAAGCCCCTGCAACGGTTCCCCATTTTATCGCTTCCTGCAACGATTTTCCCGACGCTAAAGCCGCCGCTAAACCCCCATTAAACGCATCTCCGGCGGCGACGGTATCGACTACCGTCATGGGGATTGCAGGAACAAGAAATGTTTCATCATCCGTACAACACAAACATCCCAGACTTCCAAGCGTTACGATTGCGGTTTTTGTGCCTCGCTGCCGCAAGATAGTAGCTGCTTTTTCGGCTGTCTTGACATCTTCTACCGCAAAACCAACCAATTGACTCGCTTCTACTTCGTTGGGAGTCATAATATCGACAAGTGGATAAAGTTCTGCTGGTAAATCCGCTCGCGCTGGGGCAGGATCTAAAATAACAGTACAACCTTTCTCACGAGCAACTTTAGCAGCTTCGATAACGGCTTCTAAGGGTACGCCCAACTCTAGCATAACCACTTTGGCTTGAGGTAGCAGCGTTTCTAAACGTCGCACGTCGGATATTCCGACGAAACTATTTGCACCTCCCGCACAGGCGATCGCATTGTCTCCATTTTCGTCTACAACAATAGAAGCGACTCCAGTATGCGTTTCCGTATTAACTGTAATACTATCCGTCTCGACTCCTGCTGCTTGCAATCCTGCGAGTAAAGTGCGACCAAAATCATCGTCTCCCACTTGTCCGACTAAATGAACGGGAATGCCTAATTTTGCCACAGCAACCGCTTGATTGGCTCCTTTTCCGCCACATACCGTAAAATAGCGATCGCCAATTATCGTTTCTCCCTTTCCTGGCAAGCGAGGAACGCCAACCACTAGATCGATATTAATAGAACCGAGGACAATAACTGACATTGATTGAATGATGAATTATAAATGATGAATGATGAAATGTCGTTGGAGGTTCTTGTAATGAAACCTGGCTTCAGTATTATGACTAAAACTGAACTGAGAACCTACGAGCAACAACGATCGTCTATAAGTTTTCATAATTCTGCATTCATAATTCATAATTTAATAAACTTTTTGTTAAGAAAATTTTACGCTCGTTAGTCGATGGAATGGGATTATCGTTAAGATTGCTCATAGCAGGGTTTTGGGCATTTGAGGAATATGCAGATAGAGAATCACACTGTCTCCAGACAGACAGAACGGTTTCAGCAGTTACAAAATCGGTTACGAGACTTTTGGCAAAATGTCGATACATTCGACCAAGATGATTGCGATATCTTGGTAATTCCTTCTTTTAGTATTGACCAGCGAGTCGGTCAAAAAATTCAAGGATTTCTGCATTACGAAGAAAGACTATTATTTTCGCTCATTCGCCTGCGCAATCCCAACACTCGTCTGATTTATGTTACGGCGCAACCTTTAGCACCGATGATTATCGATTATTACTTGCAGCTATTGCCTGGGATTCCCTTTTCTCACGCTCGCGATCGCCTGCTGCTCTTAACTACTTATGATAACTCTTTCAAACCCTTAACCCAAAAGATTTTAGAACGTCCTCGCCTTGTAGAACGCATTCGCCGCGCTTTGCGTCCTGAGAAGTCTTGCATGGTTTGTTTCAACTCGACTTGGTTTGAGTATGAATTATCTCTACAATTAGGAATTCCCCTACTCGCTTCGAGTCCAGAATTAAGCCACTGGGGTTCTAAAAGTGGCAGTCGAGAAATCTTTGCCGAGTGTGAGATTCCTCACCCTGATGGTAGTTTGGAGGTTAGGACAATTGACGCACTCGTTAAGGAAGCGGTTGACTTGTGGGAGAGACATCCGCAATTAAAACGCATGGTTGTTAAACTAAATGAGGGCTTTTCTGGCGAAGGAAATGCCATTCTCGATCTGCGATCGCTCATGGAAGTAGCACCAGGAAAATGCGATCGCGTCGAGCGAATAAATGTATTGCAGAAACACTTAAAAAATTTAAGCTTTCAAGCCAAAGAAGAAACTTGGGAGAGTTTTTCGAGCAGAATCCCTGAATTAGGGGCGATTGTAGAAGCATTTATCGAAGGAGAAGAAAAGCGATCGCCCAGCGTCCAAGGTTATATTAACCCAAACGGACAAGTAGAAATCCTCTCTACTCACGATCAAATCCTTGGCGGCCCAGACGGTCAAGTTTATCTAGGCTGTAGTTTTCCCGCAGATAATAGTTATCGATTGCGCTTGCAAGAAATCGGACTAAAAATCGGTCAAAGTCTTGCCAGCAGGGGAGCAATGGAACGCTATAGCGTAGATTTTATAGCAGTGCGCCATCCTGAATCTGCCTTAGAATGGTCGCTTGAGGCAATTGAAATCAACTTGCGCAAAGGAGGAACGACCCATCCTTTCATGACGTTGAGATTGCTGACGAACGGTAATTACGATTATGCAACGGGTCTATTTTATAGTCAGCAGGATAAGGAAAAATACTATATTGCTTCAGATAATTTACAAAAATCGCAATATCAAGGACTGTTGCCCAACGATCTAATGGATATTATCGCCAAATATCGCCTGCACTTTGATAGCAGCACGAAAACAGGCACTGTTTTCCATTTGATGGGTGCTTTATCCGAGTTTGGAAAGTTAGGATTAACTTGTATCGGCAATTCTTCCTCAGAAGCAGAAGCTCTTTATCAAAAGGTAGAGCAAGTCTTAGACACAGAAACGGAATCGATGTTAGAGTCTGATGAGTTAGATTTCTCTTCGAGTTTGCCAATTAGCTGGACTTAAATCAGTGATTAGAGTTCAAAGTAAAGACGCGAAATTTCGCGTCTTTACAAAGTTCAAAGTTCAAAAGTATAGTATTTCAATCATAAACATTTTACCCAATCACCAGTCCCCAATTACCAATCACCAGTCCCCAATTACCAATCCCCAGTCCCCAATTACCAATCCCCAACCCTACTGCCAATTGCCGACCAAAACGTAAGGGGCCCAATAATAGGGATGAGGAGGTAGGTCTTTGAGTTCGTCAAAGGGAGGTCTGCTTTTAAGGGAGTTTAGGAGCGATCGCTGAGCTATTTTAAGGGCACTTAATTTTTTCATCTGTGGTCTTTTTAACTCTTGGTAAAATTGAGTCATCAGTGCAGCCGTAGACGCATCTTCCACAGCCCAAAGCGTTGCCAGCGTGCTGCGTGCCCCAGAACGTATAGCTACTCCTGCTAAGCCTAAAACTGCCCGTTCGTCTCCCGTTGCCGTTTCGCAAGCACTTAGGACGAGAAGTTCGAGATCGCTTGTTTTTTCGGTTCTAAGTAAGGTACTTAATTTTTCAATATCGATACTATTGCCATCTCCTGTAATAATAAAGTTCTTTTGGGGGTTAGAACTAAACAAACCGTGAGTAGCTAAATGCACGATAGGAAAATTTGATTGAAGCTGACTTTGGAATGTTGTTACGGTAAACTCTCGATTGAGAAGTTTTTCGGAAGCTGGAAAAGCTTGTGCGATCGCGTTTAATTCTGTGGGAACATTCACCAAAGCCGGAAAAATTTCTCCTTGGACTTGAATCTGTTGGCTGACTCCAGCAGCTAAAACTTTAAGTTCTTGTCTCTGGGATTGTCTGAGATCCATCAGTTGCAAACTTGGAACCAAAGCAATGCCGTATTTTTCGATCGCGTATTGTTTGCCGTCATACAAAGCCGCCATCGGAACTCGCTGCAATTGACCGTTGAGTACAAAAACTAAATTTTGAGTTTGGCTAGCTTTCAAAGCTACTTCAAACGGTCGAATTAACCAATCATAAATCTGCGTAAAAATTGGCAAAAGTTGCTGGAGATTCTCTTTTAATTCTTGAGGTTCGGGATTCGCAGTGGCTAAAATATTGCGAGCGGAGTTATTAACAGTGATGTTGTCTAAATAATCGTAGAGGCGATCGAGCGTTTCGTTAACTTCTATTTCGCTAATCGGAATAACTGCTTCTTCTAAGGGTTTTCCTGGCAAAGAAAGAATAACTTCTATCCGATCTTTCAAAACTATCGGATAGATGACGGCCGATTGGGGATCGATCTCGTCGATTTGTACGGCGACATCGGTTTCTTGCGAACAAGGATCTTGAAAGAAGTTATCTAGTTCTGCGAGTTGTAGAGATTCGATCGCGCGACGGGCTAATTCTAACCGACTATTTGTATTTTGAAGGTTAGATTGTTTTCTCGCTGGATCGGGATTGACTAACACTAGGTTACTTAATTCCTCTGGCGCGAGATCGGATTGTAAAAGTAAATCTGCTAATTCTAAATAGACGGGTTTGACTTCTTGAAGAAAATCAAACTGAACGTCGCGATTATTAGCATTTAAATCGTTGCGCAGAGATTGCAGGGTGTTAAAAGCTGAAGCATAAGACGTCGATCGCGCCTTTTAGTATCTCCCTGTTTCCTTAATAAACTACCTAACTGAGATTGCCAAAGATAGGTGATTTCCCTAGCATCTCCAAAACTATTTTCTTGTTGAGATAAAATCAGCGCTTCTTGTGTGAGTTTGGTAGCCTTATCTAATTGTTGGGAGCGATCGTATAATTTGCCAAGATAGCCGAGAGCGTAAGATTCTGCCCGCACGTCTTCTAAAGTACGCGCCTGTTGCAGTGCCATTTCGAGAACGGGTTCTACTTTGTCTATCTGTTTGCTTTGTATTAAACTTTGTGCAAAGTTAATTCGAGCGTAGATAGCAGCGCGACTAGGAGCAAGGGTAGCTAGGTTAGATTCAATTTTACTTTGCTCTTTCAGTTCTTCCTCACTCAGCTTCCTTTCAAGGGCAGATAAAAAATTCTTACCCATCTCTACTGACTCAAACTCATTAAATCTCGACCAAGAAGCGATACGTCGATTCGCTTGGTCAGTCCACCATTTTTGGAGGTCGAGTAATAGTTTTAAATGATTGAGTTGTGCTTGCAATCGGGGAATGGGAGAAGACGATGCAACTGTAGCTGCTTGGTTGTAAGCATTGAATGCTGGCTGATAGGGAGCTAAAACTGCTTCTTGGGATTGGCGTTCGATAATTTCAGTAATTGCCTCGTAGTCGCTGCGATCGCGTATTTGGTTGCCGATCGCGCGTTCGGTATTGCCTAAACTGAGTAAAGTAGCGCTCTCTTCAGACGTATTTTTAGCGATTGTCCAACTAAGTTGCAAAACGGCTTGCGACTGTTCTAAAATGCCCTGTCTTCGCAACACGTCGCCAAGGCTGCGCAAACCAATCGCTTGAGTTAAAGAAAACGTTTTTTGTAGCGGGTAAAGAGATACAAGAAAGCGATCGATTTGTTCTGGACTGCAATCTGGCGTTTCGATCGCAAAAGCTTGCAAGAGAGTGTTACAAGCCCGTGGATACAATCCCAATTCTTGAAGCGCTTGTGCCCTATTAATTAGGCTTTTAGTCATTCCCTCGCGATCGCTGCTGTTTCGTAAGCTTGAGCGGCTTCTTGCCAAAGTTGCGCGGCTTCGTCGAATTTTTTTGTATTGTAACGTTGTTGTCCTTTCTGTGCCAGTTCTAAAGCATGACTCGAAGAATTCGCCCAAACAGGAGTATACAGAGCTAATATTAGACCAAATAAAGCTAAAAGAATAAAGATGGCAATACGACGATAAGAAGATTTGCCATACCTAAATCTTATATTCAGCTTTGAGTTTGATGAAAAACATCCCATTTTTGTATTATGTGTATTTGTAGTGCGAGCATCTTGCTCGCTTATAAATAACTTCCGACTTCCGAACTCCGCCGCGCACGCAGCGAAGCGAAGGAGCAGCGCCGACTTCATCAATACTTCCGACTTTAAAAAGGGCTATATTGTATTTGAAAATATACGCCATTTTCTTGTAAAGTTCGTTTATTTGAATCAATATCTGTTAACGGAATCCCCCAATCCAAACGAGCCGTAAAGTTATCTCCTATTTGCCAAAGTAATCCGAGTCCTATTCCTAATAAATTACTAGGATTTGGATTGTCGCGATCGCTATTCCAAACTTTGCCAAAATCAATAAATGGCGCTACTTGCAAAGTGCCTTGTCCGTCTGGAACTCGAAGAATTGGTACGCGAAGTTCTGCGGAAACCAAAAAGCCATTATCAGCCAGCAAAGCATCTTGACGATAACCGCGTATTGTTGTTTGACCCCCTAAACTAAATTGCTCTCTCGATAACAGAGAAACGCTTGACAGTTGTATATCCGAACGAAGCAATAGAGTAGGACTCGATTCTGGGTCGTCTGTTTCCACATCCAAACGACGCAAATACAAGAATTGCCCGCGCCAGAGAAAAAATCGGCTGTCGGGTTCTTCGTCGTTAACCGTAGCATCAAAGGTCCCGATACCCAGGCTAAACTGAGAACGAGCAGCCAAAACATCTTGACGGCTGCGCTGAAGCCATTCTTGCGCGAAATTGAATTCGGTGATGCGGGTTTCTCCTTTTTCATTAGCGCCTGGAAATAGGGGAAAATCGATTCCCTGAATCGAAGCATCGCTTTCGCGCCTCGCTGCTGTCAAGCTCAACGCCAGTTCTTGAGTAACTTCAGAAGTAGCCCTGCGCAGCACGGGTTGACGATAAGTTAACTCAAAGTCGCGAGATTCCACCTCAATATCGAAATCGTCCAACGGCGGTTCGATAATCTCGTTATTGGTATATTGGAAGCGAAAATCCAGGGTTCCATTGTAGGAATTAATCGGCAAGCTATAACTAGTCTCAATGCGATCGCTACCATCGGTATTGTAATACGCTGCACTGATGCGATCGCCGAGTCCGAAAAGATTAGCCTCCGCAATTTCGATACCGCGCTCGAAAGTCCCGACGCTAGGGTTACGATTATTATTAAGATCTAATCTGACGCTAAAGGTATCCGCCCCAACCGCCGAAACCTGCAAAAGATTCGTTCCAGGTTTAGTTCCCGCAGAGAGTTCGGCTTTCAAACTATCAATTAAAGGATCGAGTTGCAGCAATTGCAGTGCTTCTTGAAGGCGGTTGACATTGAGAGGCTTTTCGGTGGCGATTTCAAGACGACTGCGCACGTAGTTTGGATTTAACCTTCCTTCGGTAACATTAACTTCGATCGCTTCTAAACTGCCTTCAACGACTTGAATCTTGACAACGCCTGTTTGAATTTCTTGAGCGGGGATGTACGCCCCTGATGTAATATATCCCTTCTGTACGTAAAATTCTGTAATTTTATTGGCTGCTTGCAGGAGTTGAGCGAACACGACGGGTTTGCCAATATACTCGGCAACGGCTTTGTTTAATTCTTCTTGAGAGAAGGCGCTATTACCGACAAACTCGAACCGTTCGACGGTAATAGTCCCCCGTATGTCGAGGACTTCTTCGGGCGTTGGAGGGGCTATTGGAGCTTGCTGAAGGGGTTTTTCCGTTGGGGGTAAGGGACTCGGCAGGGGTTGTTCGGGGGCGGGCGGATTGATACGAGGAATAGACTGCGATCGCGCTGCGGGAGTATTGCTGAATAAAGAAAATAAAGAAAGATAAGAGGATAAAAAGAATAAACCTCTCACAGAAATATTAGGACAGTTATAGCCTTCATCCCGCATCATAATTTACTTAGAACGACAATTTTGTGAAGTTAACCCAGAACTGTAGGGAGAAGTAACTGGGGCTTGGGCAGCGAGAACAACTGCACCGCGATCGTTGACATACCAACCTCTTGCTGGGGGTGGTAGCTCTGACTTATCTGCTACTCGTTCGGTTCCGGTCGTTGTTGCTTCCGCATCAAGAGACTCAAAACTAATCAACGCCTCGCTGCTAAGGGCTTCGCTGGGTCGAGGCGGCAGTCCTCCGCGTCCGGTGATAGTAAACTCGCTGCTAGTTTGTCTCGGTGCCGCTGCACAGGCAAGCGCGACCACATCTTCGGGCTGGGTGACTTTTTCGAGTACATCTAGCACTTCTAAATTGGTATCCACATCTGGCGTAAAAACCTCTACAACCCCATCTAGTCCAAGGTCAGAAGCAGCACTAATCTGACAGTCGGTGCATTGAAATAATGCTTGCGTACTAATATCAATATTTCCTCCTCTACCTTGTCTTGCATTGGCAAAGATATTGCTATTTTCAAACAGCAATAAAGCGCCTGCATCAATTGAGATATTCCCCCCATTACCCGTTCCGCCTGCTTGGGCAGAAATTTGGCTGCCACGACTCAATTGCAGAGACTCATCCACTCGCAAGTTAATGTTTCCCCCTTGACCGGATTGAGTTGCTGCGGTGAGACTACCTTCGTTATCCAAAGAAAGGGAGCGAGCCTTAATATTAAGCTCTCCTGCATTACCAAACCCCTGATTGGTAACGCCTATCTGCGCTCCATCAGAGACAACCAAGCGCCCCGTGTTAATGTTTACGTTTCCAGATGTTCCACTCGGAACTGGTGGCAGATTAAAAATTTGTCGGAAAAATTCGCTCTCAATCGTAGCGCCAGAGCTAATCAAGCTCGTCCCTGGCGTTGCGCCGCTTACCTCTACAGATTGGGGCGCATTAATCGTAATATTTCCAGCCGAACCAGTAGCGACTGTTGAAGCATCGATCCTTCCTCCATCACGAACGACTAATCTAGGAGCGTTAATCGTCACGTCGCCAGCATCGCCAGCATTAAATGTTGAAACCCCTAACAGGCTGGGTGCCACTTGACTTAGTTCTACTCCGATAACTTCTACCGATTCAGTGGCATTGACCGTTACATCTCCGCCATTGCCCGGTCCAAAGGTTCCGGCTGAAACGATTCCGCCATCGAAAAGCTGTAGTCGCTCGGTCGAAATCGTAACATTTCCTGACTTACCAGAACCATAGCTTGAAGCGCTCGCAAAGCTAAGCAAACCGGGATTGAAAGGTGACGCACCAATAACTTGCATCGATTCAGCAGCATTAATGGCAATATTGCCCCCGACTCCATTGGTAAAGGTGGCAGTAGAAATTCTCGCGCCACCCTGAATAACTAACTGTTCGGTAAAAATTTCAATTCCTCCTCCCCGATTTTCTCCTACAGTAACCGGAGAAAAAATAGTCGGTCTTCCCAATCTGACCGAGCCGCCTAATTCGGCTGTAATAGCGCCTGCGTTATCTAAAACAACAGAGCGAGCATTAAGTCTCACGTTTCCTAAAAGTCCCCTTCCCTCATTGCTCGTTGTGATGAGAGCGCCATCAGTTACTTTCAATTGTCCTGTTTTGATGGTTAAGTCTCCAGATGCGCCTTCTGGTAGAGGAAACTGACCAAAACGCTGTTCGTCTACTCGATTAGCTGAGGAAGCTATTGTACTAGGCGCTTGCGATTGCGATGCCGTTCCCATCACTTCGACGAATTCGGAAGCATGAATGGTAATATCGCCAGCCGCCCCGCCTGCAAAGGTAGAAGCACCAACTTTCGCCCCATCTCGCACCGACAATTTTCCTGTTTTAACATTGATGTTTCCGGCTGGAGACGTGCTATAAGTTGACGCACTTAAAGAACTTCTAAAACGACCGTCTGGCGAAACTCCTATTAGTTCTATCCCTTCACTCGCATTAACGGTTAAATTTCCTCCTGCTCCGCCAGGGGCGATTTCGCCAATTCCTGTAATAACACCGCTTTGAGTCGATATTTCCGAACCATCGCGAATGACTACCCGTTTTGTATTAATTTCAAGGTTTCCTGCCCGACCCGTGCCCCTAACCGAGTTGGTCAACATTCCCGTTGGCGTTAGGGCCCCGACTGGCGTATTGCTCAGTTCTACAGATTCGCTCGCATTAATCCTTAAATCTCCTCCCGCTCCGCTGCCCAAAGTCGTAGTAACGATCGCCCCTCCATCTCGGATCGTTAACTTGCTGGTATCGAGGGTTATGCTTCCTGCCGAACCAGTCGTAAATGTCGTTCCGGCTAAACCAGAACCGCTCAGATCGATTCCTCGATTGGCTTTTATGCTTAGATTGCCTCCTTGTCCCTTGTCAAAGGTACTCGTGGCAATCACAGCACCTTCCCTCAAATTCAACTGCTGAGTCTCGATGCTTAAGTTGCCTGCTTTACCCCCTGCAAGCGTTCCTGTAAATAAGCCATTATTGGTATCGGGTAACTCATTAGCGCCCGTTAAAAATCTAGCGATCGCTGCTTGATAAACCTCAAATCCCTCGCCTACGAGTTCGACGGATTCAGAAGCGCGAATAATTAAATCTCCGCCCGCTCCTTGCCCTAATGAGGTTGTAGCGGCAAACGAGCCATTGCTGAAAATCAACCGGCCTGTTTCGAGGCTCAACTCTCCTGCTGCTTGGTTTCCGCCATTAATATTTGAGATCTGGCTTTGGTTATGTACCTCGATGAAATTGCTTGCCCGTAATTCAATACAACCGCCTCGACCGCCTATGTTTGGGACGGTTGCGGCTGTAATGCTAGCGCGATCGCTCAAAAAAATCGATCCAGCATTGACGATCGCATCTCCTGCATCGCCTCGTCCTTCATTTGCCGCCGCGATTAGACCGCCATCAGTCACTCTCAAGCTATTTGTATTAATGGTTACGTTCCCCGACATGCCACTGGGTAGGGATGGTAAGCCAAAAAGCTGCTGTAAGCTTGGCACGACTTTATCGGCAGATGAGGAAATGGCACTCGGCTCTCTCTGTGTTGGTTCTGTACCTGTTATTTCTACGGATTCGGAAGCGTTAATATTAATATTCCCTGCCGCCCCACTGGCTAAGGTAACGGCAATAACACCTCCTCCGTCGCGAACAGTTAATTTTTGCGTATCGACGGTTAAGTTCCCTGCATTGCCGCTATTAAATGCCGAAGCGATTAACCCACTGGGCAAAAATGAGGTGGGTTCTCCGCCGACGATTTCAATCGTATCAATGGCTTTGACGTTCAAATTTCCGCCTCGACCAGACCCAAACGTTGCAGTAGCAACCGTGCCTCCCTCTGTCGCACTCAATCGCTTAGTTAACACGGTGTTGTGCCCCGAATCTCCAATTCCGAAGGTCGCAGCAACGATAGAGCTAGTCACGCTGGGATCGATCCGACTCGCTCCAGTAACTTGCAAGGAATCAGAAGTATTGATGTGGATATTGCCGCCGGGTGCCCCAGAAAAGGTTTTTGCGACGATGGTTGCCCCATCCTTAACGTCTAATTGTCTGCTTGAGAGGTTAATATTTCCTCCCGCTCCCGCTCCTATGGTTTCATTGGTCAGACTGCTGCGGATCGTTCCATTGGGATTGGTTCCGCTAACGATTACGGATTCGGCGACATTGACATCGATCGCGCCTGCGGTTTGAGTTCCTTGATTTTGAATTAAGGCAAGCGAACCGTCGCGTATCGAAAGGTTCTGTCCTTGTAGGTGAATCGAACCTCCAGGAATCGACGAGCTACTGCTGGCATCGACGAGTCCTTGCGATCGCATCGAGATGTCTTTAAAATTCGATATGCCTTGGTAATTGAAAATCCAACCTTGAGGCAAGGTCTGGAGAGCGACTGACCCATCTGCTACGCTCCCCAATTCAATCCTGCCGCCTTCTGCGGTTAGGGTGCCGCCTTCTAGATCGATACCGCCTCCAATTAAGGCTAAAGTCTGTCCCGATGATACTTGCAATCCAGTTGGTTTCGTACTTCTGATGAGCGGCGAGAAGAGCGGATCTCGAACCGTAAAATTGTGACCGGAACCTTGCACGCGAATGGGAGCCGGATTTTGTCCGAATTGCAATCCTACTGGAACGCTGACGGTTAGTAGCGAGTCCGATTGAGGGTTGGTGGCGCTAAATAGGGTTCCATCGGCAAACTTCAAACTATCCGCCGTGCTTGCTAGAAAAGAACCGCCGATTTGCAAGCGGGCGTTTGAGCCAAAATTAATGCCGTTTGGATTGATCAGAATAAAATTAGCTCCGTAGTTTTCTCGAATTAATCCATCTATATCAGAGATTGAGCCGCCTGTTACCCGACTGATAATATTAGCGACGTTACTGGCATTGGTCGCGTTTTTAAAAAAAGCTTCCCCGCCACGGGGAACGGAAAATTCTTTAAAGCTATGAAAGAGGTTGCCGCCAGCTTGTGTCCCGCCAGTAATCTCAAATGCACCGCCCGCTTGTCTGATATTGGTTGGCAGAGTCCCATCCGAAGAGATTTGCGCTTGGGCGTGGCGATCGCTTATTGTCAATAACGTGGGAATCGCTATCAAAGTAAGAAGTTTGCCTGTAATCTTTTTCATCTGAAGATAGGTGGTTGGTCAAAATTAAATTTACGCTTTCATCAAAAAAAATACATATTTACAAACAGAAAAAATCAATCCGATTTTTGTAACTATTTTTTCTGAAGCCTTCAGCAATGTAAAACTTATTTTTAATGTAAAACTTAATAAAAACAACACAACAATTATTCGATATTTAAATAAATTACCTTACTGAATAAAATTGAAGCAATTTGTTTAAAAATAATAATATTGAGTGTATATTCAAGTTTAAAACTAGGTCAAGTTAAAGAAGAAATCATTATGAACGCGAAAAAATTTTGGCTTTCCTTAGGGACAATCCCAATACTGGTTGGAAATGCTGTTGCAGCATCGATTAATCCAGCTACGGCTACGCCAGCAAATATTGCTTGCAAGACTGATAATAATACGCCAAGGGCGATCGCAACTTTCTCCGAACAAGGTACATCTAAAGAAATTGCTATTTTGAGCTTTCCCGCACAATATTTTTCCTCCCAAGCGGCTATAGAACATTGTCAAAAAACGGCAGCAACTTTGCAGGCACTGTACAGTAAGAAGAGTGGGGCAAAGTATTTAACGGCTGAAAAACTTAACGCTCGAACCGTCGTTTGTGCGGTAGAACGTAGAGGAATGGGTTGCGATCGCGACAGCGCTACAGTTTTGTTTGCGATTGACACAAAAGCAGACCCTTCACAAGCGCTCTACGATATGTTGGGTGATGAATTCAAGCAAGCACATCCACCCAGTCCTAGAACAGTGAGTCGCATTTACTCTAACATCCAACCGAGTTGGTGGCCCTGGTAAAGGGAAAAGGGAAAAGGGGAAAATATACACTCATCTTTTCCTTTTCCCCTCGATGCTCTACTTCTCGGTCGAAGCAAGCTACCTGCTTTGCCTTCGCTCCCATCGCTAAGTGCGTATCCCCTACTAAAAAATCTCACTCACCAATCGCTTTTAATAGCAAGCAATCCGTTGTCTGGCTCTCTTAGCTTCTTGATAATCGGGTTTGAGATTGAGTGCCTCGTCAAAAGCCGCGATCGCTCTTGAGGTTTTTCGGCATCGCAAAGGGTTAAACCGAGATAGTATAAAGTTTCTGCTCTTTGCTTATCAGTTTGCTTGGGAGCGTCTAGCAATTGATTAAATTGCGCGATCGCATCATCGTAGCGACTGAGTTTGCGAAGTGTGATTCCCCGACCTTGCGCGGCGGCAAAATAGTTAGGAGCATAACTGAGCGCGCTATCGTAAGCATTTAGCGCAGCTTCGTATTCTTCTTGTTGCAAGAGAATTTGCGCTTTAAAATTAAAAGCCACCGATAACTCTCGGTTAAATTGTGCTTGCTCGTTAGATTGGTTGTTTTGTTCGAGCAGATCGATCGCCCGCTCGATCGCAATGAGCGCATTATCATTTTGTCCGAGTCTGAGCAGCGATTCAGTCTTGTTGATCGAGAAAACTGGATTTTGCGGATCGAGTGCTATGCCTTTATCAAAAGCGGCGATCGCTTCCTTATATCGTTTGAGATTATGCAGCGCTTCTCCTTGGCAATTCCAAGCATAAACAGCCTCTGGCTCGCTTGTGGTTGCTGCTTCGCAAGATTTGAGCATCTTCTCGTACTCTTTTAATCTCGCTAGTGCATAGCCTCGATTAGTCCAAGCTTCAAAGTAGTTACTATCGAGAGCGAGAAGCTCGTTATATTTGGCGATCGCCTCTTCATTTTTTTCTTGAGCCAAAAGAGCATTGCCCTGCTCGAAAAGCACTGTTGCCTTGAAATGATTGTAAATCGCGAGTCCGAGTACGAGCGCGCCAGCGATTCCTAGACTTATTAAGATCGTTTTAGAGATCGCCCCCGAAGATCGAAAAGCTTTTTTCTTTTTCGTTCTCTTAGCGGTGGCAATAACCAAAGTTTCATCGTCCGACGGAAGATCGTCAGTGGTTTCTACTATTGACTGGCGGAGTCTTATTTCTAACTCTTGAGTTGCCCAACTTCGATTAAAGACTGCTCCATAAATGCGATTAGCAACTGTAACGCGATCGTCGCGACTGACTATTAAGCCTAAATTTAACAACTCTCTTTGTTCTGGGCGATCGTCAACGGGCATATTTCCCTGTCGCAAAATTTGTCGATAAACCGTCAGCAGACCGATAGGATCGCATTCCTGATTTTCTAAAATTTGCTGTCGCAGGACGTGCAAGGGTTCGGCGGCGGCTTGCATTTCCCAATTGTCTATAAAATTTTCTTTGACGATTTGCGTGACTTGCTTAGCTTCTTCACCAGCCCAAATATACGATGTTGACTCGCATAGCAGTTGAAAAAGCGTTTGAGTTAGCGTTAATTGTCCGCTCGTCCAAGCGAGGATTTCATTGAAAACGCTGTAAGGAGAACTGGCTTTTTCTTCTAATTTAAATAATTGGATTTGCCCGTTCCAAGGATGCAAGGAGACTAATTCTTTTTCTACCCAAATGAGATTAAAAGCTAATTCATAAATCGGGTTAGCAATGTAGAGATTTTCTCCTTGAGCAACGATTAATCCCAAGTCGATTAACTCCGAGCGTAGCTCGCGATCGCTATGCGGAGTGTAATTAACTTTGCCGCTGTTCGGAGGGTAATCGCTTTGTGACACTAGCTGATGCTGTAAAATCTTTCGATAAAACACCAACAAATCGATTGGGTTACATTGTCGATTTTCTAAAATTTTTTGCCGCAGGGCGCGCAATGGCTCGGTGGCTGCTTGTGTCTCCCAATTATTAATCAAACACTCTTGTACGATTTGCCTGACTTGCATGGCTTCTTGGTTTTCTGCCACAAAAATGTCCGATTCAAAAATCAGTTGACACAATTTTTGAGTCAGATCGAATTGTTCTCCCGTCCAAAATAAGATTTCTTTAAAAAGGTTGTAAGGAGAACTGGCTTTTTGTTCCAATTTGAATAGTTGAAGCGGTTTGTTCCACGGATGCAGTCGAATTAACTTTTTCTCTACCCAAGCGAGATTAAATACCTTTTCGTAAATGCGGTTAGCGATGCTTAGGTTTTCTCCTGGTTGAACGATTAGACCTAAGTTCAACAATTCTGTTTGTTGGGCGCTATCATCGCTCAATACGGTTTGTTTTAGCAAAATTTCCTGATAGAGCTTCAGTAGGCTGAATGGATCGCACTGCTGATTTTCTAAAATTTGCTGTTCCATTATTCGCAAGGGTTCAGCGGCGGCTTGCGTTTCCCAATTGTCAATCAAGTAATGTTGTACGATTTGCTTGACTCGTATGGTTTCTTCGCCAGCAGCAATAAATACGTCTGACTCAGAAATCAGTTGACATAGTTTTTGGGTGAGATAAAACTGATCTCCCGTCCAAAACAAGATTTCTTCGAGGACGCTATAGGGAGAACTGGCTTTAGTTTCTAGCTTGAATAACTTAATTCTAATTTCGTTAAAGGGTCGCAGGCGTGCTAATTCTTCCTCAACCCAACGAAGGTTAAAGGCGATTTCATAAATGGGATTCGTAATTAATCGATCCCCTCTTTTAATTATCAAGCCTAGATTTAATAACTCTGATAATTCAGGCGTGTTGTAATCGGCGATCTCTTTCTGCCGTAAAATTTGCCGATATAATTTCAGCAGTCGAAATGGATCGCAATTTTGATTGTCTAAAAGTCTTTGTTCTATTCCCTTGAGCGGCTCGTTAGATTCAATAGTATTTGGCGTTTCATCAACGTGCGTTGTTTTTTGCGAAGCTTGCTCTTTAAAAGTAAGATAATCGAGGAAAAATTCGATTGTATTTGACTTAATCCACCCTTTCTTGACGGCTAACTCTCCAAACCTCAAGTTTGTTTGTTTTTGTTCTAAAAGAATTACTTCGATCTGCGATCGCTCAATAAAGCAGCTTTTTTAAAATACTGACCGATTGGTTGTCTGACTCGATGGCTCAGTAAATTCGGCCACTGTTCGGCAAAAAAATCGGCTGTTTCCTGTTTTAGCCATCCCCGCCGCGCCAAAATTTCTCCAATTCGTTTATTTTTAAATTGGGCTTGTTCTCTCAGGGCGATTTTTACTTGTGTGGAGGAAACGAGATCTGCTTGTTGTAAAACAGTACCAAGCTTCTTGATAGAGGAAGTTGTATACATAACCTTATATAAATTTAATCTCTTTATAAACAGTCGCTCTGCTAAACTATCTCTGGATTATTTATTTTTACAATTTATCTCTTTTTTCATTCCTTAAAAATTAACTTTTTACCATTGTTCGCGCCTAACATTTTGTTCCCCACGATCGGGCACGAGTCATTTAGAACTCGCTATCTATAAGATAGATAACTTTAAGTTCAGATATTCTATCTACTTTAATCAATTGTTTCAAACAATCTTTATTTACAAAAATTAGTAATAATCGACCGCTTTGTAATTTTATTGTTATTAATTATGTTTGTTTTCTTTGACCAGTGATTGTTTTAGTAAGTTTGCTTGTTAAATTAAATTTGCAGATAGCTTGCCAGTTAATCGTTATCTAAAAAAATTAATTTTTACAGTAAAACAAACAATTTGCTAAAAATATACATTTTAGTTTGTCAAGCTCGTTCTCGAAGCGACTAAGCGGATCGCGATTTGAGCGGCCGCCTTACAGCGATCGATAACAGGCGAGGCGGAAAAATAATCGATTGTGCTTTCGCTTTCTATCTTTAGTTAGAAGGATAATACCCCAAGGCGATCGACAATCGTAGCCAATGCAATCATAGCTAATGTCCAGAACAATTTATAGATAAGAGTTATAGCAAAAATACGATAAGAGCGTGTTGCTATTGATAATACTCACTTATCTTAAAATGACATAAGTCTAGCAAAAGATCTCTTGAGTTGTTTTATAGTTAAATGTAATTAGTTATCACTCGAATTTGCTCTAAATTACTCTAGTATTTTCATTCAATAACTAGTTAAATTAGTCAATTTTAATATTGAATAGTAACTATATTATTTCTTTTGACCGTGTAATTATTGGTTAATTTTTAGTTAAGCAATTCATGTTTTTCAGTGCCCGATCGCCTGCTAAGCTGTTAAACATTTAGGCTACCATAAAAGTTGGACGCTTGGACTGGGAGACTGGGGGACGGGGAGAGAGTTTTAAGAAGTCTTTCTTCACTCATTAATAGAAAATCTAGATGTGGAACAGCTTATCCGGTATAAAAAATTGCTCGTTGCTACAAGAAATGAAAGAATACAGCAAACTTTAATTAGCTATTGTAGGGGCAATTAATAAAAAAGCCCCTACTAACTTTTGAGATTAATTCCAATTGCCAACTAAAGTAAAAGCTGCCCAATAGTAAGGATGAGATAAATCCAAATTTCCTTTGGGAAACTCTGGTGGAAGTGGGATAGATTCTCCGCTTGCGAGTATAATTTTTCCGTTTTCTACGCGGACTTGCCCTTTAAGCATCGCTAGCTGTGCTTGTCGCAAAGCCTCTGATTTATTGGAACTTTCGCTAAAATCTTGATAAAACTGACTCATTAAGCCTAGAGTGCCTAAATCGCTGACATTCCAAAGACTTGCTAGAACCGATTTTACTCCGGCTGCAACAGCTAATCCAGCAAAACCTAGTTCTGCATTGCGATCGCCCAAAGCAGTTTGACAAGCACTAAGAACCAATAATTCAACAGGAGAAGAATTAGCCTCACTCCAACCGAGTTGGTCGCTTAATTGTAGAAGTTGACTCATGCTGAGCCTGCTGTCAGAAAATTGGATGTAAGATTTATCGCGATCGCTGCCATGAATTCGGCATGAGTACCTAAATGAATAACTGCAAAATCTTCTCTTTCATTTTGAATTCTGAAGTTATTAATCGTAAACGCCTCATTTAAGAATCTTTCGCCTCGACGGGGATTAGCAATAACGGTTTGTAGTTCGACAGGTACGGCGGGAAGGGCAACTTGCTCTTTGAATTGAGATGCTCCCATTGCCAAAATTGGTTTATTTCTGATATCGACATAGCTAATATCCGTCAGTCCAAAACTGGGAATCATGCTCACTGCATATTTCTCAACTAAAAACTGTTTGCCATCATGAAGTGCAGCAATTGGTAGCGATCGCAAGCCAGTATCCATCGTAAAAACGACGATATCAATATCATTGGCTTTTAATTGAGCTTCTATCGGCGCAACAATCCATTGATATAACTGTTGAGAATATTGCAAATAATCTTTGTCTCCTATTTTAAATTCATCGCTAATTTCCTCTTGAAACTTTTTGACAGTAGTTAGTAACTGTTCTCTCGGTACTGCTACTCTGTTCAACACCGTAAAACTATTTGGTTGAGTTAGATTCTGTTTTTGCCGATCGTTTTTAGCATTACTATGGCGTTCGTCATCATTGCGTTCGCTTGCCACGGGAGCAGAATTAGGAAAAACAGTAAAAGTGATGATTTCTCCATCAACAGCAGATACATAAATTAAGGCTGATTTTTTGCCAGTGATTTGACTGAGGTCGGCTAAACTGACAGAAATTTCCTCTGGTGGAGGAGTATCCCCATAAAAATTCATTCCTAAGTAATTCTGTACTTCTACTGCTTGAAACTCTTCCTGCATTTGTATTGCTTCAACAGGACTTGCGTCTTGCAGTTGACCATCATAAGCAGTGCGATCGACTTCAACTGTAGCTTCTTCTGTTTGGGTTGTCTTCTCGGTAGCTTCTTCTTTCTTCTCTTCTTCTGTTTCTTCTCTTTGTTCGTCAGGTTTTTTGGGTTCGGTTTGCTCTCGCGTAGGCTGTTCTGGATTCTTCCCTACCGTTCCAGTTCCAGGTTCTTTGGGCGTATCATTATCTGCTGAAGGCTTATCGTCTGGAATCGTTCCTGGCCGATCGCTATCCCCTGGGGTGGGATTTCCATCATCTGGTTTTTCCCCTATTGGCGAATTATCGGGATTATCTGTATCGCCTGGGGTTTCACCTATTGGCGAATTATCAGGATTATCTATAACAGGTGGATTGCCTCCCCCCGGCGGATTGTTTCCTACAGGCGGATTGTTTCCTACGGGTGGATTTTCTCCTACGGGTGGATTCTCCCCATCATCGGGATTTTCTCCTACCGGAGGATTGCCGCCATCGTCGGGATTTTCGCCTACAGGTGGATTCTCTCCATCATCGGGATTCTCGCCTACGGGTGGATTTTCCCCATCGTCGGGATTAGGTGGAATTTCTCCAGAGTCTGGCCCGCCGTCATCTGGTGGATCTCCATCACCTGGGTCGCCTCCATTATCTGGGGGTTCTGGTGGAACTTCGCCAGGATCTGGGCCTGTATTATCAGACTGATTGCCAAACTGAGTGTTTCCAGGAAGTGTAGGGGTAAAAAATAAACTAATAATTAAACTGATTTTGAGCCAAAATTTAAGTGGTTTCATAAGTTGCAATTCAATTAAATTTATCGACAGTAGATTAAAACGAAAAACTGTAGCCAGCCCCTAATATAAATCTAGCTCCATCCCCAGCCGAACCAGTAATATCAGTAATAGCAGGAACGATTACAAAAGGTAAATTTTTAAAAGGGACGAATGAAATTCCGACCGTCAAATCTTGACCCGACCATTCTGTAATAACGCTTACTGGTTCGAGAACTCGCACAGCTACGCTACCAAATACTCCCACTGAATTAATTCCATTATTAATATCAGATTCAGAGCGAAATTGTCCTCCTCCAACGCCAGCAGATGTATATATTTCGCTAAAAGGTTTGCTCACATCTTGAAGCGAAAATCTTTTGGTCACAACTCCATAAATCGACGAACCTGCATCAGTTATTCCATAGGTAATTCCTCCCTGAACGCCTGCTGCAATACTAAAATCATATGGCAATCGTCGATGGATTTTGAGGTTTAATCTACCATCATTAAAAGGAGAGCTAAGATCGGTTATGCTCAGACCAACTTGTACCCCAACATATTTTCTAGAATCGCCCAGACCAAAGCCAATTCCCAAACCGCCATCGCTTGAATCTGTAAAGCGAGTTCTCTGTTGAAAACCAATTCCAATACCTACCCTTCCCCAATCTGCTCCGTAACCGGAGGGAGTGATAATGGAAATATTGGGTGAAGCTTTGTATGGGGTTGGTTTTTCTTCTATTTCGTCGAGTCCTGGAATAATAATAGGGACTGTTCTTGGTTTAAATTCCTGTTCTTGCTCGATGGGTCGGCGACGCAAATTTTGTCCCCTATTTGTATCTGGTGCAAGTTCTTCAATTTGGGAAACAAATAAGGGAACAAAGTTTTGATTTTTGAGAAATTTTTCAGTTTCAGAAGGTGAATTTAATTCTTCAATAGATCCTGCTGGGATAAATTCTGGTTTCCCTTGGCTGCAAGCGATTTCAGTTGCGCTGAGTGCGATCGCAACAGCAATAAAAAATTTCACAGGTATCCAGTTTATGGACTTACCAAGCATTTTGTACAGTTTTGATGGAGGATTTTTAAGTTCTCCATATTATTAAATAATTTATCCAATAATAGCTAGGGGTACAGTGTTTTTTTCTTAGGAGTAGAAGCGCAGGGTGGTTTGGTAATAGATTTTGCTTTAATTTTACCCGCTAAAAAGGCCACCAAGTCGGACGATAACGTCCTCCAGGAATGCTAATTAATTGTCCCCTAGAGCGGGGGCATTGTAAAGGTTCAATATTTTCCATCAAACATCTCATCGATTGATAGTTGCTGTTGAGACTAAACAGATAAACGCTATTGCGAGAATCGCATCCTTCACCTTGTTGCGATACTAAACAAACTTTCCACCTTTCATTTGTCCAATCCCCAGCTAATAAGTAATCCTGTTGCTTATCGTATTGACGTTGTAATTTTTGCGCGGTTTGTTGACAAAGTTCGATCGCTGAGTCTCCAGGAAATAAATATTCAGAACGCCAACTCATGAGCGGTTTTAGGTTGACTTCTCCCTCAATATGTGCGTAGGTAGTTGGGGGTTTTCTATCCCCAGCACAGACAAAAGTCATCGCAGGCTTGGGAGAGTTTTGGCTTAGCGTTGTTCTAGGATTCAAGCCAATCGTACTTAACAGCGCGATCGCCACTAGAAAAATAATTGAAATGAGTTTCCATTTCATCTTAATTATGTTCCTTCTCTTTTTTCGATATTAACTCGACTATCGATTGTTTTGAGAGATCGTTAGTTGCTATCGAGCAGTAAAGAACGCTTATCGCCCAAGATTTTATTGGTCAAATTAAAGTGCGCGATAACTGACCATATGATGATGAACTAAACTTTAGAAAGACAATCATCAGCCATGGGAATTTATTGAGTTAAATTAATTTTCACGATCGCTACAAACCTACAAATCGCTCTAAAAAGCAATTTTTTTTGGAAAAAGGCTTTGTCAAGTGTCCAAATGCAATGATTGCCGATTGTCCGAGGGACATCGGCAAAAAATTGGGCAAAGCCGACGCTACGCGAACGCAAATCTTAACTTTTTTAATCAAAATAAAACAGAGTAACTAGCTTGCGTTGTTCCTCTGCTTCTTGGCAAGTTTGCAATAGCGTCTGGCTATCATGAAAGGCAAAACAGATAAGCTGTTGACAGCGAGAAACGATATCTCGATTGCATATAGCACTGGCTTCAGCTAAGGACAGGCGATCGTGTTCTGGGCTTTCTACTAAGTGCATAACTTGTCGCAGTTGTTCTTGCGATTCTTTGGGCTGACGCTCTAAACTTTGGGGCAAGATTACAGTTAAGAGATTAGGATCTGCTCGCATAGCTCCTTTGATAGCTGCGGAGTTAGTTCCGGCAGCACCAGAAGTCATTAAACGATTACCAGCTAGCACGATTGCATAGCTCATCATCTCAATTAACTGCTGATGAGTGATAGGAACGTGACGCGATCCTAACAAAGCAATACGCTTAGAACCAGTTTGCTGAATAGCGGCTAGTTCTTGCGCTAATGTATCGGGGGTAATAATGTCTACTGATTGACTCAAATATTTTTAACTCAGGCTGAATGACCGCATGTTATTTTAGCAAAACCTCGATCGATCTTTATCAAAAAGTTTTTTAACTTCAAAAATTTTTCGATTAAATCATATAAATAAATTTAATTTTATAGAAACCATTTGCGCTCGTGTTGGACACAAGTAGCTACTAAATGGAAAGCAAGTAACACTCAAGTCTGTACAAAAGAAACTCAATCTTCAAGAGAACAACAGGGACTAAACGGTTTCCCTATCAGACGTTCTAAGCCAACAGACTCTAACAAGCTTGTCCAATCGAGATCGAGTTTATCATTATCTCGACGATCGCGACCGCTTTTTGCCAGTTCGCTCAAAGCATCATACCAAATTCCTTGTTCGGCATACAAAATAACGCGCTCTCGCGGTGTTGCCGAGAGTAACTGCTTTTCCAAATTTGGACGTTCGACTCGTCGAATAAATCCATTAATATAGTTATCGGGCGATCGCGCTCCGCAATAAAGTAAAAAATACCAAGTATAATCTTTATTAGTTTCTAAAAAAACTGTTGGCGGAAGGCGAATACTGACAATGCCGGGTGGCGTTCCCGAACCAGGAAACTTAATTTTGTAAACATAATTACCGCGATCGTCCTTCAACACGAACTCGATCCCGTATTTAGGAGTAAGCGTATAAGGAACGTAAAACCAAAAAGTAGGACGTTCTGAGGTAGTTAAGCCCCAAACTAAGTCATCCTCGGTCGTTTGATAAGCTGGAACCAAAGCAGTAAGAAACTTTTCTTCATTAGTTAAAAAGGAGCGATCGTTCATCTCACAGCCACGACTACCTGCGTGAGAGCGTTGAGTGGGGGCCCAACATCGGACGGTGGAGGCGGTGCATTAAAGATCGATGGTTTTTCCACTCGTGTATGGTTAAAGGACTGTGCTTGTACGTGCGTCGCGAACAAGAAAGTCAGTGCAATCGCGAAGACAAATTCGATCTTTTTAAAGGTTGTTTTTGTCTTACTCATAAATTTGTTGTTGCCTCAAACATGGAAAGCATAACACCACACAAACACCAGTAAAAGTAAAAGCCAAGACTGAAGGGACAAGGGGAACCCAAAGACCTTGTACGACGAACAGAGCAAAGCTAAAAAAGCATAAGATTAGTAGTATTACTGTACCTGTAAGGAGCCAATGAAATCGCGATTGCCAGCCTATAACTCCTCCCATCAAAGACCAACCCCAAATCCACAAAACTTCCTCCCAAAAAGTCCAAACCGATAATAAAGGTCTGCCATCTAACACCGCACTTAAAATCTGACTGACCATCTGTGCCTGAGCAATAACTCCTGGCATTTGCTGATGAGTTTTCCCCTCTGTACTGTAGGGTGTAGAAACAAAATCGCTAGCGCCAGAGGCGGCAGTAACGCCGATGAGGACTATCCGATCCTTAACCACTTCGGGTTTTACCTGACCTTTTAGAACTTGTTTGAGCGTAACAGTTGGAGCAATGTCTAAAGGAGAGCGATAAGAGCGATAATTGAGTAAAATCTGATAGCCCCACGCATCTACTTGTTGATAGCCGCCTCGACGTGTCTGTAAGTAGTTAAAAAAAGTATTTTTTGAGTTTTTATTGTTGGGTTCTGGCAAACGTTTAAGGACGACGTTGCCTAGCTGCAATCCTGTTTGAGTATACTCAGCAGAAATGCCTTCTTTCTCTAGGTAATGAAAGGCTAGCTGGGCGCTCAGGGCATAGGGCGTAGTACAAGGGGATGTGGGGTCGGGTTGCATAGCTATGAGATGGCGGCGCACAATGCCATCAGAGTCTTTCACGATGTCGCTAAAGCCTTGACGTTCTGGCGGCACTTCAGGAGGAGGTGCAGTTCCAGGCTTACCGACTTCGCTGGCTTTACAAATTGCAAAGAAGTTATTACTTTTTTGTAGGTAAGTAGATAAATTTATCTGAGTAGATTTATCTTTTTGAGTAGAACTGACGGGAAAATCGCGATAGATATCCAAGCCTATCGCACGGGCTTGATACTGCTCCAATTTTTCCAAGACTCGACCCAGTGCCTTATCCGATAGCGAGCCTTGTCTAAGCTTTTGATCTTCCAGTTGAAAGTCCTCTTCGGTTACGGTAACGATTAATAAGCGTAAATCTTGTCCTTCTTGGGTTCGCAATTGCATGAAGCGATCGAAAGTCTGCAATTCCCATCCCTGCAAAATTCCCAACTGCCTTACTCCCACTATTAAAAGGGTTGTCGCGACACTTAAGGGCAGTACGGTTTTGAAAGGAAACTTGCTTATTTTACGAGGACGCTTTTCCAATTGACAACTGCACCACTCTTGCCAAGTTGTTACTTCTGTGGCGGGATTTTGACAAATCACGGGCAACCACGTCGCACAAGGATATTCATCTTCTAGTTTCTCTAACCTTTCCCGTGCTTCGCGTACCGCCATATACAAAGATTGTCCGCCCGAAAAAGCCTCCAGAAAATGCCGAAAAAATTCCTGAGCAACTTTATCTGGAATCTGTTCTCGCATAACAATTACTTGCGGAATGTGCAAATCGGCTAAATCTCTTGCTAATCCCAAACCATCGCAAGAGTTGAAAATAGCCAGCTTCAAGCCGCAACTAATCGCTCGGTTAAGGGCGTTTCTGAGTTGGTCGAGGGTTAAGCTATCGGTTGAATTGATATGAATTCGACCCGTTCCAGTTTCCTCTTCAGTTTGGCTGTGTCCGGCAAAAAACAGAATATCCCAACCCTGTTTATCCCAAAGGTGTTCGTTTAGTGCTTGACGATGCGGCGACTCTAGAAAGAGTGGGTCAGCCCCTGGTAAAGCTTCGATCGCTTGACGGTCTGCTTGGATATCGATCCCCTTGCTATTGCCTAAAATCGCTAAAATTTTGACTTTAGCAAGTTTTTTTTGGAATTTAGGATTGACTTTTCCGTACTCTAAAGTACTCAAAGCAACTTCTGAGAAGGGATAATCTTCAAAGAAATTCCATAAATGCCAAGGCAGTCGCCGCAACAAATCGTCATTGGTTTCGAGAATAACTCGAATTTCATCGGCGGGATTTAGTATGCGACTTAATTTTCGGTCGATGGGAAGGAATGATTCTGAGTTGAGCCAATCGTTGAGAAGGGTTTTTAATCGTTGACTGAGGTCGCGAAATTCTATTTCGGAAAAATGAGTCACGCCTTCAGATTCGATTTTAATCGTTCGAGTCGAACGCGAACCTGGTTCTCGATAAAACTCTCTGTAAAGTAACTGCCAAGTTTTATAGAGTTGGTCGATTTCTGGTGCGGGAGGCAAACTGCCCCTACATTGTATGGGATGGCGATCGCTCTCGGCTAGGGAAATTTGAGCCGTGACTTCAGAACAGCCATCGAGCAAGTTTCCCGAACCCAGATTGATAACAACTAACCTACTCATTCTTCTTTTTTAAGTAGCACTTATAGCAATTTTTAATTGAGTAGACCAGAGTTATGCCCCCTAAATCCCCCAAATCTGGGGGACTTTATAGGTATTTCCCCAAGTTTGGGGGCTAGGGGGCATAAACTGCTGTTAGAAGATGAAATCTTCAGTAATACTAATCTCATTGAGAGCGACTCTAATCTTAAAACTATCTCCAATTTGACCTTCAAATCTTTTTAGTTGAATATAGTTATCTTGACTTCGCGATCGCACTTCTTGAAGCGTTTCGTTAGTATCATTAAGCATGAGCAACCGAAGATTTGAAGGTAAATAAGTTTGTGGGCGACTCGGATGTATTTGCACGAGAACTTTTACTGTCTCATCGTCATTCTGAGAAATAGCGATCGCCAACGCTACGGATTGTTCGCCGAGTTGCATTCCTAGATCTAACAACTTAGCCCGCTTAACATTTAGGCGAGACTGAGTTGTTTCTCTAACTACAGCTAAAGTCTTTTGATTTCCTAAAATAGCTTCAAAGGCTTGCCAACCCTCTTCAAAAGCGTTTTCAAACCAATTTCTTAGATTTACTGCTACTTTTTGAGTAGGGGCAACTTGACGAATTCGATTGAGGTATTCTGGAAACTCGGCAAGCGATCGCAGTTGCGAAAGGGGAACTTCTGCGACTGCTGTTGGGGTAAATCCCAAAATCGTTGCTTGTTTTAGCGATCGATTTAATTGAACGGCTACATAGCCAATTCTATCCGCTCGAACCTCCGGTGGAATCTGAAAGACTTTGGCATCTGGCAGAATTGGGCGACACTCTAACTTGCCTAGCTTCTCGACTAATAAATCTGCTACATCCATAAATTTCAGACAGATAGGATTGCGACTGTCGCTGTGTTCCACATCTGTCTTAAATCCTAAACAACGAAGGTAAAACTCTACTGCATACACGGCTAAGGTATTTAGATAAACCTGCTTGGCTTTGTTAGGAGCGGATAATTGCTTGCGACATTCTTGAGCGAGCGAATGCGCTTCAAACGATAAAGGTACGGTAAATGTCAAAGAATTAGAGGTTTGAATCATTTTGAGCAACCATAATTATTCCTGTAAATATCTTTTGAAATAAGGCATTAATTTCTGCAAACGGCGAGCAAAAAAACTACAAAGTGTTTGAAGAGGAATTCCTAAATTGGTAGCAATGTCATCCCAGGTGCGATCTTCTACAAATTTGGCTATGGCTAAAAATTGAAAAGTCACTTCTGGGCGCTCTCTGAGTCGTTCGTTAGCCAAAAGATTTTCTGGGTCATCTTCTAGGAATTGACGCAGTAATTGAGCATTTTCTAATGTCTCTTCTATCGGTGCAGATCTATCTAGATCGTCTAAAGACAAAATACAAGTTGTTTGTTTTTTCTCAATTGTCGGAATATAAGTTATTCCTTGCTTCTCGCGCTCGTTGACCACTTTGATGAAATAGTTTTTGAATAGAAAATTGACCCATGCCATGACTGGATGATTTGAATTGTAGTTGTCAATTTTTTGACAAATTTCTAGCATAGTTTTTTGGAGTGCTTCGTTATAAAAGTCTTCATAAAGATTAGATTGCCATCTTCCTTTTTGAGGATGGATAAGTTGATGCGATCGCAAAATTTCATTGACTAATTTACTCAAAGCCAACTGTCTTTGATTACTTAAAGGCGGATGTTGTTGAGCTTCTTTGGCTAACTGTTGCAGGAACTCATTAAAATCTTTGTTTGATGGAGTTTCATCACAACTCTCATTCACTATTTTGTCCTCCTTTTTTTAGCGCGATCGCAGTAAATAAAAATTGTCTCCTGGCTTAAGTAAACGCTATCTATCCCTGTTTTCTACTGGGAGCATCCCATTTTTGCAGATGGACGGTAAGAGAAAAAGTTTATTCGTGAATAATAATCGCGAATAAACTTGCCCTTTATTGATCTTCTTGTTCTGCGTCAAAGGAAATATCCAATAAACTGTTTTTGAGGGAGTCAATAGTCTGTTGTAGTTCATCAACTATGGTTCTTCGGACAACCGACATCACCCCATCAATATGGGCTTGACTTCCAGCCTTCCCTAAATGCTTATATTTGCTTAAGGTCGGGGTTTCTGTTGTTGGAAAAATGGGGAAAGTCGCGTGTAATTTGTAGTACCAGTAGGCTTTTCGAGGTTGTCGAATTTGGTATCGAGCGACCCAACATCGAGACGGGGCAAGTTCTCCTTCCTTGGAAAAGAGATTTTTTTGAGTTTCTAGATAGGCAATTGCTGATTGTACTCTAGCAATTCTTTTGGTTGATAAAAAAAGGGCGATTTGGGGACTAACATATTCTAACAGTAGTTTCTATCTCTTCGAGAGTAGAAAGAAGTTCGGGTTGAGTATTCTTGTAGAGAATTTCGCTTGCCCGTTTTAAGCATGCTTCAAGCTCTTGTCGTTCGGCTGGAGTCATGACATCAGTGTTTCTATCTTGCTCTTCAACACCAGCCTAACTTTCCGGTGGTGCGATTTCCTATATCTGATGACAGGCATCTCCAACGCGGATTGCACTTTTCTTTTCGAGAAATCAATAAATTTCATCCTGATTTCATTTTTAGCGCTTAATCTCGAAGTTAATGGGACAACTCGAACAGTTAAAAATTTAATATCTCTGATTTTTGAAAAACTTGGAATTTTTAACCCTCTTGAATCTCTAGCAATGGTTCGGACAAAATTAAGCAGTGATGGTTCCGTAGTCATAAAGGCTATGGTAGTTGGGGTGGGATTTAATTAAAGTTGGCTCCAAACCTAACTGTTGAATAAATCGTTCGAGAAGATGATGATTGAGCGCACGTCGTTTATAACTCGCCATCGAAAATACAAAATCTGTGCCAGAATCATGTTGTTGAACAGCATCCAATTTAGCTAGATTAAGAGCCGTCAAAGAACTATTAAAATGAAAGTCGAGTTTAGTTAGATCGCGAGCCTGACAATCAGCTAAACCAGTAAACTGCTTACCATCACGAAACAAAAACTCAATTTGGAAACGAGCTTTGTAGTAGAGATAGATGGAGTAAGCATCTAATTCGAGGTCGGTGGAGAACAAAACCGCATAACTGCTCGCATAAAAATTAGAACTTTTAAGTAGATAAACCAAACGGATTGGTCGTTTGAGACTCATTGACCAGACCACAGCAGTATATAAATCTACATCATCCGCTAGTTTAGTTACTAGCTCAAAATTTCTGTAATTAGTTAAATCTACCTTGCCAGTGTATTTACGAGGTCTACCTCTTCCTAAATACTCACCTTGATATAAA
>JAAUUT010000052.1 GCA_012031035.1 Candidatus Altimarinota bacterium
AGGAATTAATTCCTTGGCTAATAGCCAAAGTCTTAATACCGACTTGATTATATTAGCCGGGAAATTAATTTCCCGGCGGGTGAGGCAAATTAAAATTTTTTGCGATCGCTTTTTAATTTCAGCTATATTTAGCGATTGCATCATTTCCGCTATTATTTGGTACAATTGTATTGCTGAAGAGTATTAAATAAAGTTTTTTAATAGGGTTCGATCCCTGAATAAAGTTTCAATCAGACTGCATTAGAGCAGTCTATAACCCTTTTGTGTTAGAATTTTTAAGGATTTTGCTATCAAGGGGGTCGTGTTGTGGCTCCTAGCTTGATTTGAGGAAATTTATGACAAGCACGACTAATTACGGTGCAGAACAAATTCAAGTTCTCGAAGGTCTAGACCCAGTACGCAAGCGTCCTGGAATGTATATTGGTACGACTGGGCCTAGAGGACTCCATCACCTCGTTTACGAAGTGGTAGACAATTCAATTGACGAGGCGTTGGCAGGTTATTGCACCCACATCGAAGTTGACATCAACGCCGATGGTTCCGTCACCGTAACCGACGATGGGCGAGGGATTCCTACCGATACCCATCCTACCACTGGTAAGTCGGCTCTCGAAACGGTAATGACAGTATTACACGCTGGCGGTAAATTTGGCGGCGGCGGTTATAAAGTTTCTGGGGGATTGCATGGGGTCGGAATTTCCGTCGTCAACGCCTTATCGGAATGGGTAATGGTGAATGTCTGGCGAGACAATAAAGTTCATACTCAGCGCTACGAAAGAGGAATTCCCGTCACGGCATTAGAAGCTAAGCCAGATAAAGAACATTCTACGGGTACATCCATTAGCTTTTTACCAGATACGCAGATTTTTACGGTTGGGATTGAGTTTGACTATAGTACCCTCGCCGGACGATTAAAAGAACTGGCTTACCTTAATGCAGGGGTAAAAATTACCTTTTCTGACAAGCGACAAGAAGAACCTCACGTAGAAACTTATTGTTACGAAGGTGGGATTAAAGAATACGTCGCTTATATGTGTCGGGATAAAGAACCGCTACATCAAGAGATTATCTATGTATCGGGCGAGAAAAACGGCATTCAAGTAGAAGTCGCGATGCAATGGTGCGTAGATGCGTATAGCGATAACTTGTTAGGATTTGCTAACAATATTCGTACCATTGATGGGGGAACGCATTTAGAAGGATTAAAAGCCGTTCTCACTCGTACTTTGAATAATGTTGCTCGCAAACGCAATAAAATCAAAGAGAACGAGCCTAACCTCGGCGGGGAGAACGTTAGAGAAGGGCTGACAGGAGTAATTTCGGTCAAAGTTCCCGAACCCGAATTTGAAGGACAAACTAAAACAAAGTTAGGCAATACCGAAGTTAGAGGAATTGTAGATTCCCTTGTCGGAGAGGCACTAAATGAGTATTTAGAATTTCATCCCCAAGTCGCCGATTCAATTATCGAAAAGGCGGTTCAAGCGTTCAAAGCGGCGGAAGCTGCCCGTCGCGCCCGCGAATTAGTTCGTCGCAAATCGGTTTTAGAATCTTCTCCTTTACCTGGAAAATTAGCCGATTGTAGCGAACGAGATCCAGAAAGATCGGAAATATTCATCGTCGAAGGCGATTCAGCAGGCGGTTCGGCCAAGCAAGGAAGAGACAGACGCTTTCAAGCGATTCTGCCACTAAAGGGAAAAATCCTCAACATCGAAAAAACCGACGATGCCAAAATCTACAAAAATAACGAAATTCAATCGTTAATTACGGCTTTGGGATTGGGAATTAAAGGGGAAGAATTCGATGCTTCTGGGTTGCGCTATCACCGAATTGTGATCATGACTGACGCTGACTCGGATGGCGGTCATATCCGAACGCTTCTGTTGACCTTTTTTTATCGCTATCAACGAGAATTAATCGATCGCGGTTATATTTACATCGCTTGTCCTCCTTTGTACAAGTTAGAACGGGGTCGCAATCATTTCTATTGTTATAGCGATCGCGAAAGGAACGAACCATTAGCCAGTTTCCTGCCAATGCCAACTACAATATCCAACGGTTTAAAGGGTTGGGTGAAATGATGCCAACTCAGCTATGGGATACGACCATGAACCCAGAAACACGTACCCTCAAACTAGTTGAAATTGAGGATGCAGCAGAAGCGGATCGCATCTGTACCGTCCTGATGGGCGATCGCGTAGCACCGAGGCGCGAATTTATTGAAACCCACGGGCCGCGACTCAATTTAACCGATCTCGATATTTAATGTAGGACTACTTAACCTAGCGTAGGGGCTTTCCTGCCGTTTGCCCCTACAGTTTTCATCGGGTTGTCAACTTTTCTCAGCGTGAATATAGTCAACAAAGTAGAATTTGGGTTTAAGCCAAAATTTGAGCCAACCATAAACGCCCAAACCTAATAAAGCTAAAGCTATTATAGGCAAACCCAATCGAAGCCGAATAGTATCGGGCATCAACGCCACACCAGCAACCGCTAGGGCGAAGTATGATAACAGCCCTATTTGTAATCGATTGATGACTTTGAGTGCCCCTCGACAACTGCTGCAATGTTGAGTATGTTGGCTATAGCGATCGAGGATTTGCTGTCGGTTTGCACTTCCATTGACAGTATTTAAATCCGCAATTCCCTCTTTACTCCAAGGAATCTGTCCTTCACAGTATTTATCGAACCAATGGCGGAACTCAATAACCAGGCGATCGGCACCAGTAGGAAGATGGTAAGCTTCTTTCCAGCTTTGAGTCAGTTGTTTTTGTTGGAGAAAACGTTCTTGCTGGTGTAGCAAAATCATATCTCCATCTAAAACCGCATTGCGATTGTTAATATGATCCCACCAACGAGGGATAAGATAGTGGAAAGTTTTAGCAAAGTTACGAGGGAATTGGGCGACAATTCTAGATTTCCCTGGGGATACGGGGACACAGTAAGTAACCAGTCCTACCTGTTTTCCTCGATCCCCAAAAGAGATAGCATATTCCAAACGACATGGCGGTTCAAAAGTAATATGGGTATTAAAACCGCCTTTTGTCTCGACTTCGATCGCGTCGCCAGTCGATCGCAGGATTTTCATAGGAATGGGTGTCGCTTTGTCGCGATTTCCTTGAATGCCGTGATGAGCAAAAGGAACGTGACTGGGGTCGGCAACGTTTTCGACGAGGGTTGACCAGTCATATTCTAAGTCGCGCACGAAAGAAGACCAGACAAACCCTTTACTGGCATCGACTTGAGGAGATAGCGGTAGCGGAGTGCGATCGGCTAATTCTACCGAATCTGGATCTGCCCAAACCCAGAGTAGGTCGTTAATTTGGCGACAAGGAAACTTGACGACACAAAAATTTGCTCGATTTTTGGCGATCGCGTCGATTTTTTCCGCTTGCGGAATGCGAATACAAGTTCCTTGAGAATCGAACTGCCAACCGTGATAGCTACACATTAAACTGTCTGTCTTATCGTCAATACGTCCCTCACTCAAAGGTGCAAGGCGATGAGGACATCGATCTAAAAATACTTGATAGTTTTGAGACGATTTTGGCTTCCAGATAACTAAATGAAGCCCCAATAAAGTAACTGCCGTCGGGCGATTGGGATTAAGATCTTCAATGGGAGAAAGCGGATACCAGTGCCGAAAAAAATTGAACTCAGATAGCATGGTTAACTCATCTCCTGCGTTTCTGTTCTATAGTTTTAACACTCGATCGCACCAACTATAGCAATTTTCCGAAACAGTGAGGGACACATGAGCTTTGTCTGGGACAAGGGTAAGAGGGACGATAAAAGTTTTACCCTTTCCCCTACAACTGCTACGAAGTCTCATCAATTGCGGTAAACTTCGTCTACAACCATCCCATCATTGCCAATTAATTGAATGTGCAAAGGCATTTGTCCGGCGGCGTGAGTCGAACAACTCAAACAGGGATCGTAACAACGAATACCCGCTTCAACTCGATTCAACATCCCTTCAACAATTTCATTCCCGCGAACGTAATGTTTGGCAATTTGGGCGATCGTTTTGTTCATTGCTAAATTATTGTTGCCCGTCGCAATAATCAAATTAACTTTTTGGATCGAACCGTTTTCATCAACTTGATAGTGATGGAAAAGAGTCCCTCTAGGCGCTTCGCTAACACCGATCGCATCTAGTTGATTGATGCCTGCTTGGGCGCGGACGCGCGGCGAGACGATATCGGGATCGTCCATTAATAGCGCAATATGTTCCAAACAACCCAAGATTTCAATTAAACGGGCATAGTGATATAAGAAAGAGGATGTAGCAACCCCATTCGCACGTTCTCTGAATTCTCTCAATTCTCGATCCGCATTGGGAGTACCAAAATAAGAGCAAACATTTAATCTTGCCAAAGGCCCGACGCGATAGATCCCATCGGGATATCCCAAGGGTTTGTAGTAGGGAAATTTGAGATAAGACCATTTTTCGACTGATTCGCCGATAAAGTCGCGATAATCATCTTCGCTGAGATTGTCAGCGACAATATTGCCTTCGCTATCGCTAAAGCGCAGATGTCCGCCGTAGTGTTCCCAAACCCCATCCTTACCAACTAAACCCATAAATAAAGAGGGAAACTCGCCAAAAATTTCGATCTCTGCTTTTAATTGGTTGTCGAGGAGATTTTTAAACAGACTTAAGGCAAGATTAATCGTCTCAAACGATTCTGGCAGGCGATCGCGAATCCATTGTCTGCCTTCTTCTGATAAAGGCGATCGCACGCCTCCTGGTACTGCCCAAGCAGCATGAATTTTTTTGCCCCTAACAATTCAATTACCGTCTGTCCGAATTGGCGCAAGCGAATTCCCGCGCGGGCTAAATCGGGGTTTGCTTCAATTAAACCAAAGACGTTGCGTTTAGCAGGATCGCTATCCCATCCCAACAGAAAATCGGGACTGCTGAGGTGAAAGAAAGATAAAGCATGAGATTGGGTAATTTGCCCCAAATTCATTAATCTTCTTAATTTTTCTGCCGCGATGGGAATTTTAACGGCAAGAATTTTATCGCCTGTTTTTGCAGAGGCGAGTAGATGACTGACAGGACAAATCCCGCAAATCCTAGCAGTAATTCCCGCCATTTCAGTAAAAGGTCTACCTTCGCAGAATTTTTCAAAACCTCGGTATTCAACCACATGAAAACGCGCATCTTCTACTTCCCCCGCATCGTTGAGGAAGACAGAAATTTTGGCATGACCTTCAATACGAGTTATCGGATCGATGACAATTGTTTTAGTCATAGTTCTCTTTCCTCAGTAATTTGTACTGTTGCTGTTGGCTTTTCCCATACTGCTGAATAACGCCAGAACAAATGTTTTCTAACTTTTGCGCCAGGGCACGATCTGGTATAAATATGTTGTGCTTGCGAAAGAGTCAGAAAATTATCTGTACGAAAATGCTCTTGCCATGCTGCTTTAGCTTCTGGCGACTGCTTAATATTCCTGTTTTTGAGTATTCGCCATATCCAATTTAAAGGAACGGCAATTACATCGCTCAATCTGTCTTGTATAGTTTCATGTTGTACCAGATCGAGAATGACCAATTTTCCGCCCGGTTTTAGTGCAGTTTGCAAACGAGGCAACAAATTTTTTAGCGGCAAATGATGAAAGGTTGCAATAGAAACGATCGCGTCGAATTGTTCGCTAGGAAACTCCTTTTTCAAAATATCCGCAACTCGAAAATCGATGTTGGCATACGCTTGAGAATGCTGTTTAGCTACGGCTATCATTGAGGAGATAAATCGATAGCAACAACGCGATCGCAACGTTTGGCTAATAGACGAGAAAATTCTCCACTGCCACATCCAATATCGAGAATGCTTTCACAATGTAGAGGAAGTCGAGCGAGTAAAAAATTATGATAGCGATTATTATGGTTCCATCCAGGACGGTCTAATAGGGCAATGCGATCGAAATCATCTCGAATTTTTTGAGTTAGTTTTTCATCCATAATTTCTTTTTTATCAAAATTAGCAATTACCCAAACTTAATCATGTCCCGTCCTTCCATTTTAGGTTTTTCGCCTTTGAGTAATGGTTCGATGGTTGCTTTGATGCGATCGCTACTAGGCGGACATCCCGGCATAAAAATATCTACAGGGACGACTTCATGGACGGGTAAGACGCGATCGAGCAATTCTGGGACGATTCCTGGTTCGTTAGGTAATTGGGGGGTAATATCGCCTAATTCCAAATAAGCGCGTTTTAAGACGGGTTCCGCACCGCCAAGCATATTTCGCATCCCTGGTACGTTAGCAGTAACGGCACAATCGCCAAAGGAAACTAAAATTTTTGTTTGCGATCTGACTTTATGAATGAGTTCTAGGTTATCTTGATTGGCAACGCCGCCCTCAACCAAACATACATCGACATTTTCTGGATATTCTTTAAGATCCGAACCAACGGGACTGTAGACAATATCCACATGTTTAGCGAGTTCGATCAGCCATTCATCCATATCTAAAAAGGACATATGACAACCCGAACAACCCGCCAACCAAACTGTAGCAAATTTAATTTTGTTCATAGTTCATTGTTAAGTCAAAATGTTTTGACAAATTGTAGAATTCTTAAACTAAATTCCCACTCGCTTGTTGTAGATTTCGACTATAAACCATCTCGCTATAATCCTCCCATTGTTGTTGCGACCAGACGTGATTTTTAATCGTAGCCTCTTGAATTTTCATCATAAAAGGACGGCGAATTTGTTCGTATTGATTAAACGCATTAGCGATCGCTTTTTCATCATCTAAAACATTATCATTAATAATCTTCGCGATCGCAGTTGCGATCGAAGCTGCATCTTCAAAACCTTGATTTACTCCTTGTGCGGCAAAAGGTGGCATACCATGCGCCGCATCTCCCGCTAAAACAACTCGTCCACTACTCCAGACAGGTTTAGAATCAAGGGAAATAGTTGCCGGATGGATATAATAAGGGCGAGAAAATAAATTTTCAGGATTTGATAAATTGACTAAACGAATAAAAATCAGCGGAAAATTTGCTTTTTCTAAAACATTTACTGCTAACTCGATCTTTTCTTCGGCTGACTTATTTGGTAATGAATCTAAACTTAAAGGAGCATGAAGTAAATAACCGAGTGTATTATCTGATTGGCGAATTAATATTATTCTTGGTTGCTCTAAATACTGAGAATCAGACTTAATAGGATCTTGATACAAGGTGATTATGCGATCGCCCTGAAAATATTTACTCTCTAATTCTTGGATAATCTCATCGGGTACGCTATCAATTTGCAAACAACCAATGGCAGAAAAATCAGAATATTGAGGTTTTGCCCATTGACTTAAATCCGAATTTTTATAAAGCGCCTGCCGAATCGTAGAATTGATTCCATCTGCTGCTACCACTAACTTAGCTCGAAAGTTCTTCTGAATCGAATCTGACGTAAAGTTATCTGTAGAATCGATCTCGATCGCGTCTGTTTTGTGCGTTTCCCAATGAGCGAAAGGATTAGTAGCAGGTGCGCGATTGTCGCAAACACAAGATATTTGCGTTCCTGTACTGTCTTCTGTCACATTAACGCAACGATGATTAGCTAAGACAATTTCTGGAGGCAGTAAATTTCTTAAAGTAGTTTGCAAGTCAAACCAAGGAAGCGAAACTCGTCCTTCACCATAACGATTAAACCAAGTTTCAAAATCTAAAGGAATCGAGCGAATAATGTTTCCTTGTAAGTTTTTATGATGCCATGCTCTTTTTTGGGGTGGTTTTTCCGGTTCGCCAGCATTATTTTTATCGTCAGGATTATTAGGAGGTTGACGAAACTCGAACCCTGCTTCTTTAACCTTCAAATAAGCAAGCTCGTCTATATATTTCAGCGATTTTAAACCATTGGGTAACAGATCGACCATTTGCCCAACTCGCCGAAATTCACTCGCGCGATCGATGACCAGTATATTTTTTATACCGCGTCGATACAGAGCGATCGCGCTTGCCAATCCGACGGGCCCAGCACCAACAATTAAAACATCATAAACTTGCTCTGGCGAAATAAAATCTTGCTTAACACTCATTTTCTTAACGTGTCCATTGATGTTTTTCTCTGGCTGTAATCAAAAATTCAAGTTTAGCGCGATCGCCTGTTTTTTCTTCGGTAGTCGTTCCTTTGCGGAAAATTGCCCCCGTCGGACAAGCATCTACACACTTACCGCAGGAAGTACAAGCACTAACTTCTCCCCAAGGTTGATGCAAACCAGAGACAATGTAACAATCTGTGCCGCGACTTGCCACATCCCAAACGTGCGCCCCTTCGATTTCATCACAGACTCTAACGCAGCGAGTACAGAGGATACAACGATTGTGGTCGATGCCAAATTGTGGATGAGAAACATCGATTTTGCGATCGGGAAAGCGATAGGGAAAACGAGTATGATCCATACCAACTTCGATCGCGAGATCTTGTAACTCGCAATTCCCATTAGCAACACAAACAGCACAGACGTGATTGCCTTCCGCAAATAATAATTCTATATCCATGCGACGATATTCTTGTAATTTGGGAGTATCGGTACGAACGACCATTCCCTCTGCTACTCGTGTAACGCAAGCGGGTTGCAGTTTATTATTTCCCTCGATTTCTACCAAACACACCCGACAAGCAGCCGCAGGCGAAACGCCTTCTAGATAGCATAAAGTAGGAATGTGAATGCCTGCTTCTTTGGCAGCTTCGAGAATAGTTTTTCCTTCTTCGGCAGCTACGGGGATGTTGTTAATAGTTAAAGTTTTGACAGACATATGTGTTGGTTGTTGGTTGTTAGTCAGCTTATTGGGGCGCAATTAAAACTTAAAGATTGGTTTCTAAATTGTCATTATGGGCGGCAGAGTCTTTGAAAATGGCAGACATGATTTTGTAAAAGCCAAATATACCGTCGATCGCTCCTGCTGTTGTGATGCCTCCGATCGTTGCGCCCATGATTCCCGAAGGTACTACATCCATTCCCGTTAGATAAAGATTTTCAATGGGAGTTTTAGCACTGAGCCATTTTTTCCCACTCTTTCGGGTACGCAAGGAATGCCGTAAATTGCACCGCGATCGCTGGCATCGAAATAAGCAAAGGTTAGCGGGGTAGACAATTCGTAGTATTCGACGAGATCTTTGAAACCTGGATAGCGAGATTCAACAAAATTGAGGATATTTTGCGCGATCGCTTCTTTTAATCGATAGTATTCTTCTTCTCTGTGTCTCCAGTTTTGTTCCTGCCATTTAGAGAAGAATTCGTAATCGACAAACAAAAGAATTTGGGCGGTGTGTGCTGTTTGAGTCGTGTCTTTTAGCGATGCAAACGACATATAACAATAGTCTATCGCTTTATCTGGTGCGGCACTTTGTTTTTGGAAGGCGCGATCGTGGTCGTATGCGCTATAAATCCAATGATTTTCGCCTTTAAAACCTAATTTTGCTGGCGATTCTTTTAATCCCAAAAACAACGTCAGCGCACTATTTCCTTTGGGAAATCTTTTAATTTCTTCTCTGTAATTGGCAACTAAATCGTTATCGGCAGGAATTAACTTGGTGTATGTATTAAAAGCTCCTGCATCGGAAATCACGATTGGCGCGTAATATTCTTCGATCGCGGCATCGGGTTTATGTGCTTTTTGTACCTTAACGCCCTTGGCTATGCCATCTTCAATAATAATCTCCGTGACTTGTTTTTGTGTAAGTGCTTTGCCGCCATTTTTTTCAATTAAGGGCAAGATGTTTTTCGCAATTTCTAAAGCACCGCCGACGGGATAGTAACCTCCTTTGAGAAAGTGAGATGCGATTGTAGCATGAATGGTAAAAGAACCTTGTGCGGGTGGCAATCCATAAGTTCCCCAAATAGAAGCCAGTAAAGCTTTTAGCTGAGGAGCTTGGAAATGGCGATCGAGATATTCTTTGATTGTTAGTCGATTTATATTTCTCAATCTGGGATAGAAAAATGCGATCGCAGTTCGCAAAACAACAGGAATTACTTGTGTTTTAGCAAGAATATCGATATCGCTGAAATAGTTTTCTATTCCTCGCTTTTCCTGGGGAAACTTTTCAATTAGATCGGCTTTAAATTGAGTGGGATCGCAAGATTGCCCGAAACTAAAGTCGGGATAAACAAATTGCTCAAATGGCTCGGGCATTTTATTCCATTTAAGATTGCCGTCGCTAAGATAGTCAAAAATTTTGCGTCCCAGATCGCCTTTGCCCATCTCTCCTACATAATGCAGTCCTACATCCCAGTTAAATTTATTTTTGCGAGCAAATTCGTGAGTGTATCCGCCGACAACGTAATGCTGTTCTAAAATGAGAACTTTTTTTTGATTCAATTTAGAAAGGAGCGCCGCAACCGTCAGTCCGCCAATACCAGAACCGATAACGATCGCATCGAATTGGTTGGAATTAGACATCATTTCCTCCTTACTTTCTTAAATTCAAGAGCGATCGATTTTGCACGTAAGTTCTCTGGTTCTTCGGCAGCGACAGGAATATTATCGATCGTTAAAGTTTTCACAGACATAGTTAGTAATTCACCATTAATTTTTATCTAAAAAAAATCTTTGCGATCGCATGGGTAGCATACAGCAGGATAACGCCAATTTATTCCGATTTTTTTGGTAAAAGCTAGTTAGATCGTTAACGATTGAGTAATCATGCCATTATTACGGGCGCGATCGCTTCACTTATCAACACCAAAGACCATAATCTTTCCTGCCAAATTCGATAAATTGTTAAATTAAATCGAGATATTCTTGTTGAAAATATTTGAGCGTACTTAGCACGGGATTTGGTGCAGATTGTCCTAATCCACACAAACTAGTTTCCTTGACCATGTGCGATAAAGCTTCTAATTTCTCCAAATCGTTGCGATTTGCTTCTTTGTTAATGATTTTGCTCAAAAGCTCGTATAATTGCACCGTACCAGCACGACAGGGAACGCATTTACCGCAACTTTCGCCGCGACAGAATTCCATATAAAAACGAGCGATTTCAACCATATTGGTATCTTTATCCATGACTACCATGCCGCCAGAACCCATCATCGAACCAATTGCGGCGAGGGAATCGTAATCGACGGGAGTATCGAGTAAAGAAGCAGGAATGCAGCCACCAGAAGGACCGCCAGTTTGTACGGCTTTGACTTCGCCATCGGGAACGCCACCGCCCATTTCTTCAACGATTTCTCGCAAGGTAATGCCCATGGGCACTTCAATCAAACCGTTGTTGCGAATTTTGCCCGTAAGCGCAAAAACTTTCGTTCCTTTGCTGTTATCTGTCCCGATCTGGGCATACCAATCAGCCCCTTCTTTAACGATAGGCGCGATGTTGGCAAAGGTTTCGACGTTATTAATTAATGTAGGGCATTCCCACAAGCCAGATTCTGCTGGATAAGGAGGACGGGTAACGGGATTGCCGCGTTTGCCTTCGATGGATTGGATGAGGGCAGTTTCTTCACCGCAGACAAATGCCCCTGCTCCAATGCGAATATCGATTTTAAAATCAAAGGGAGAGTCAAAAATTTGACTGCCCAAAAGCCCGTATTTTTTTGCCTGTTGGATCGCCTTTTCTAAGCGTTTGATAGCAAGGGGATACTCGGCGCGAACGTAGATGTAGCCATAATTAGCCCCGATCGCATAACCCGCGATCGCCATGCCTTCTAGAACTTGGTGCGGGTCGCTTTCTAGGACGCTACGATCCATAAATGCCCCAGGATCGCCTTCATCGCCATTACAAATGACATATTTTTGTTGTCCTGGCATTTTGGCAACGGTTGCCCATTTTAAGCCCGTAGGATAGCCGCCGCCGCCCCTACCGCGCAAACCACTTTTACTAATTTCTTCTACGACTTGACCCGGAGTCATTTCATAGATGGCTTTGTAAAGCGATTCATAGCCGCCGACAGCAATATATTCTTCGATGCGTTCGGGATCGATTTTGCCGCTATGTTTCCTGACAATTGGCATCTGACGGCTAAAAAAGGGATGTTCGAGGTCGCCTTGAGTCGGCTTGGCTTTTTCCCCTTTCAGCGCTTCGATAATACTGGCAGCGTCTTCGATCGTTACTTCTTCGTAGAGAAGATCGTTAGGATCGACTTGTACTAAAGGGCCGCGACCGCAAAATCCCATGCAACCGACACCGATAACTTCAACGCGATCGCTTAACCCTATCTGTTCGACAGCATTTTCGAGATTGCGTTGAACGCCAACAGAGTTAGCCGCTTGACACCCTGTTGAAGTACAGCAGTGTACCCGAATACTTTTTTGTCTTTTTCTTTCGCGATCGCCAATTTCTTGCAGTTCTGCGAAGTCCATAATAGTGTTTCCTCTTCCTCTCAAGTATCCTGCTGTTTTTACAGGAGTTTAGTAGAGACAATTAGCTACTTGCCCCTACCGCAGTCAATATTCTTCCTTGTCCCCCTTGTCCTCCTTGTCCCCCTTGTCTCCCTTGTCTTCCGAAGGACATACCTTGTCCTCCTTGTCCTCCTTGTCCTCCTTGTCCTCCGAAGGACGTTCTTACTTCCACTCTTGAATCCTAGCTAGTATTGTCTGTGGTTCCTGTTTGCCGATTACTGTACCGTCCATGACTATTGCTGGGGCGATTCCACACGCACCGAGACAACGGGCCGACATGAGAGAGATTTGACCGTCTGGGGTAGTTTCGCCAACATGAATGCCTAGTTCCTTTTCTAGGGCACTCAAGATGCGATCGCTACCTTTTACATAACAAGCCGTTCCCATACAAACAACACAGCTATGAGCGCCACTGGGTTTTAATGAGAAGAGATGATAAAAAGTAGCAACGCCATAAACTTGACTTAGTGGCAGTTTTAAACCCCGCGCGATATATTCCAAAACGTCTGGTTCGAGATAGCCAAAAGATTCTTGGGCTTTATGTAAAATCTCAATCAAAGAATCTTGACGGTAATGGTTGCGCTTCATGGTAATGTCCAGAAGCTTGATGCGTTTATCTCCTTTTGCGTCGGGTTTCTGGGTGTCGGGCGATCGCTTAGTTTGAGTTGGCATATGATTGTGTTTACTAATAAGGGGTTGGTAATTAGCAACGAATTACGGCTACGATCCCTAAATTCTCTTCGCTTCTCCCGTTCTCCGCCTTCTTCCCCCCTTGGCAAGGGGAGCCAGTGCGGTCTTGGGGTTTCCCCAAGTGAAGCACCTGGCGTAGGATTGAGGGGGGTAATGCTGCTAACTACCAAATATCGATTAACTTTGCTCGACCTTGGCAATGTCTAGCAGAGTTTTGAGAACAGAATCGGGATTCAAACTGATAGAATCAATTCCCAATTCAACTAAGAAACGCGCAAATTCTGGGTAATCGCTGGGTGCTTGACCGCAAATTCCAATCTTGCGACCGTTTTTCTTGGCTTTTTCAATGACCATTCGCACCATATCTTTAACCGCATCATTGCGTTCGTCAAAAATATGCGCTACCAAGGCTGAATCGCGATCTAATCCTAGCGTTAATTGCGTCAGGTCGTTAGAACCAATCGAGAAACCATCAAAGATTTCGCTGTATTGGTCGGCGAGGATGACGTTGCTGGGAATTTCGCACATTACATAGACTTGTAAGCCGTTTTCACCGCGATTGAGTCCATGTTTTTCCATTTCTGCCAAGACTTTACGACCTTCATCGGGCGTGCGGCAGAAGGGAATCATTGGGATGACGTTGGTTAAGCCCATTTCATCGCGAACCCGCTTGAGTGCTATACATTCTAAGCCATAAGCTTCGGCGTATTTGGGATCGTAGTAACGAGATGCGCCGCGCCAGCCAATCATCGGGTTTTCTTCCTCTGGCTCGAACTGTTTGCCGCCCAAGAGGTTAGCGTATTCGTTGCTCTTGAAGTCGGACATGCGGACGACAACGGGATTGGGATAGAAAGCCGCCGCGATGGTTCCGATGCCGTGGGCTAGCTTGTCTACGAAGAAATCGGGTTTGTTTTCGTAGAGAGCGGTTAGCTCGGCAATTTCTCGTTTAACCGATTCGTCGGTGAGTTCGTCGAAGCGCAGTAGGGCGAGTGGGTGAGCTTTGATGTGATTGGCAATAATAAACTCAAACCGCGCCAATCCTACACCGTCGCAAGGCATAGAAGCTAAACCAAAAGCTTCTTCTGGGTTGCCAACGTTCATTAAGATTTTGGTGCGGGTACGGGGCAAGTTGTCTAATTGAGTCTCTTGGATTTCAAAAGGAACCAGACCCGAATAAACCCGTCCTTCTTCCCCTTCCGAGCAAGAAACGGTCACTTCTTGACCCGTTTTCACTACTGCTGTTGCATCGCCGCAACCAACGATCGCGGGAATTCCCATTTCTCGTGCGATAATGGCTGCGTGGCAAGTCCGTCCGCCTTGGTTGGTGACAATAGCGCTGGATTTCTTCATAATCGGTTCCCAATCTGGGTCAGTCTTATTGGTAACTAAGACTTCGCCCGCTTGGAATTCGTCGATCTTGTGAACGTCCATAATGACGCGGGCTTTACCCTGTCCTATCATCTCACCCACTGCACGACCCGTTGCGACTACATCGCCCGTGCCTTTTAGTTTAAAGTTACGCAGGACGCTTCCAGATTTCTGCGATTGGACGGTTTCAGGACGTGCTTGCACGATGAAGAGTTCTCCGGTCAAACCGTCTTTCGCCCACTCAATATCCATCGGCGTTTGGGTTCCGCGCACTTGTGAATAGTGGTCTTCAATGATGCAAGCCCATTTACCGAGGCTGAGGATTTCATCGTCGGTAATGGCAAATTTCTTGCGTTCTGGTTCGGGAACGGGAATATTTTTGGTCAGTTTGCCGCCGCCAACATCGTAGACCATTTTAATTTCTTTGCTGCCCAGGCGCTTCTCTAGGATGGGTCGGAAGCCTTCTTTGAGGGTAGGTTTGAAGACAAAGTATTCGTCGGGGTTGACTGCGCCTTGAACGACGTTTTCGCCCAATCCATAAGCAGCCGTAACCAGGGCTGCATTCTTGAATCCCGTCTCGGTATCGATGGAGAACATGACACCAGAAGATGCTAAATCGGAACGTACCATCTTTTGTACTCCGACAGAAAGGGCAACCTCGCAACGATCGTAGCCTTTAATTGTCCGATAAGAAATAGCGCGATCTGTAAATAGGGAAGCAAAACATTTATGGCAAGATTCTAAAACGCTTTTAACTCCGTGAACGTTGAGATAGGTTTCTTGCTGTCCGGCAAAACTAGCGTCGGGTAAGTCTTCGGCAGTCGCGCTAGAACGGACTGCTACATCGGTATCGTAACTGTATTCTCGACATTCTTTCTGCTCTTCTGGAGCGAGGCGATCGCAAAACTCGGAATTAGCACCGTAGCGCTCGCATAGTTTAAGATAAGCTTGAGCAATTGCCTCGTCTAATTCTGGAGGAAAAGGCGTATTTAAGATTAAAGCCCGTGCTTGTTTGCCCCTTTCTCTTAAGTTTTTGACATCTTCAACATCTAAGTCAGCAAAAATATTTCTGAGTTTTTTCTGTAATCCCGCTCGTTCGACAAAGTAACGAAAAGCATAAGCGGTAGTCGCAAAACCCGTTGGAACATTAACGCCTTTAGGTGTTAACTGACAAATCATTTCTCCTAAAGAAGCATTTTTGCCACCCACCAAGGGAACATCAGCCATGCCAACTTCCTCAAACCAAAGAACAAATGCTTTTTCTCTTGTTGTTTGAGTCGTTTTTTCTGGGGCTAGATTAACCATAAATTCGTTTTCTCCTTGTCTTGATGTGAAACTTTGGTACATCTACAACTAATTAGTTGTTTACAAAAGAAAATCGAGCGGTTCGATGTTTTTTGAGAAATATTGCTAACAATCTATTATTGTCATTGCTAACAGGTAATAGAGAATCAACAAAATATAACCCAACCTTGCTTGTTGGTCTATTGAAACATTAAAATAATGTCTGAAAAGTATTGTCGATCGCATCCGATCTAATCGATCGCAATAGATTGTTTAGACTAATCAAGCTCATTTTTTCGTTCAGCTTAAATCTTCATAAACTAGCGAGATTGACTTTTTAGACATTTTCTGAACTCAACTAGGTTTGTCATCGATTATTCAACCAATAATTTCAAGAGATTCTTGAACTATTGTAGTTTTTGAGCCGATCTTTAATTAATGCTTGGCTTGTTTTGAATTTACCGTCGATCGACTCTGCTTACACTTCTATTGTCTCTTAACTCAAAAGATAATATAAAATACTTTTGACAAAACTTAAAAAAAACAAAAATTTTTATTTTTTTTTTAAACTTCATACTCCTGTAAAATTTAGGTAGAGAAAGAAAATAAGTTGTTGACCTTAAAGATGAAGAATATCTGAAGTCACACTTAAGCAATTCTTTATTTTGATTGCTTAAAAGGATAACCTCCAATTCGTAATTGAATAAACACCACTGGCTATCAGATCCCCCAGATCCCCAGTTAAGTATTACTTCTTTAAAATTGCAAATTGGTAATTGCGAACTGCGAATTGATTTGGTAGTAGTTATTTAGTCAAGCTTCATAAAGCAGCCTCGTAAAAATTTCAAAGATTTGTGTGAATTTTGATACAAAAAGCTGTGTTGTTTGTGATAAGTAAAGACACGCTTTTAACAGCCAAAACTAAAACTAATTGAGCTTGTTAAGTATGAAGAAGAGCAATTTTGCAACGATAGACGGTAATGAAGCGGTTGCCCGCGTCGCCTATAAACTCAACGAAGTCATTGCCATCTATCCGATTACGCCTTCATCGCCGATGGGCGAATGGGCAGATGCCTGGATGTCAGAAGGTCGCCCCAATCTTTGGGGAACCGTGCCAGATATCATCGAAATGCAATCTGAAGGAGGAGTAGCGGGAGTCGTTCACGGTTCCTTGCAAACGGGGTCGATGACCACGACTTTTACCGCTTCTCAGGGGTTGTTATTGATGCTCCCCAATATGTATAAAATTGCTGGAGAATTAACCCCCTGCGTCATTCACGTTGCAGCGCGATCGCTTGCCGCACAAGGATTATCGATTTTTGGCGACCACAGCGATGTCATGTCTGCCCGCGCGACGGGATTTGCCTTGTTGTGTTCGGCATCGGTGCAAGAAGCGCAAGATTTTGCTCTAATCTCTCAATCAGCTACTTTAGAATCGAGAATCCCTTTCCTACATTTCTTTGATGGATTTCGTACCTCCCACGAAGTTCAAAAACTCGAATTGTTAGAAGATAGCGATTTAAAAGCGTTAATCGACGATAATTTCATTTTGGAACAGCGATCGCGGGCACTTACGCCAGATGCTCCTGTTTTGCGTGGGACTGCCCAGAATCCCGATATCTACTTCCAAGCGAGAGAAACGGTCAATCCCTTCTACAATGCTTGTCCCGATATCGTGCAAAAGGCGATGGACGAGTTCGGCAAACTCACGGGACGCAACTATAAATTGTATGAGTATCACGGCGCAAGCGATGCCGAAAGAGTTATCGTGCTGATGGGTTCTGGTTGCGAGGCAGTACACGAAACCGTCGATTATTTAAATGCCCAAGGAGAAAAAGTCGGCGTACTGAAGGTGCGACTGTATCGTCCCTTTGACGTGCAACGGTTTGTTGAAGCATTACCAACAAGTGTAAACGCGATCGCAGTTTTAGATCGTACCAAAGAACCGGGTTCTGCTGGCGAACCTTTATATCTCGATGTCGTTAATGCCATATACGAACAATGGGATTCCCTACATCCTAAAATTGTTGGCGGACGCTATGGATTATCTTCCAAAGAATTTAATCCAGCCATGATTAAAGGGGTTTTTGATAATTTGGCACAAGCAAAGCCCAAAAATCACTTTACCATCGGAATTAACGACGATCTCAGCCATACTTCCCTAGACTACGATCGCACATTTTCGACCGAACCCGATAGCGTAGTTCGGGCGATGTTTTACGGTTTAGGTTCCGATGGAACGGTTGGGGCAAACAAAAACTCGATTAAAATCATCGGCGAAGAAACCGATAATTACGCGCAAGGATACTTCGTTTACGATTCCAAAAAATCGGGGGCGGTGACAGTTTCTCACCTACGCTTCGGTTCTCAGCCCATTCGTTCGACTTACTTAATCGATCGCGCTAACTTTATCGGCTGTCACCAATGGAATTTTATCGAAAAACTCGACGTTCTTAAAGAGGCAGTTGAGGGAGCAACCTTCTTACTCAACAGTTCCTACGGGGTAGAAGAAGTTTGGCAGCATTTGCCCATCGAACTCCAAGAACAAATCGTCCGCAAGAATTTAAAATTCTACATCATCGATGCCAATAAAGTCGCTCGCGATAGTGGCATGGGCGGACGCATCAACACGATTATGCAGGTGTGTTTCTTTGCCCTAGCAGGCATTTTACCCAAAGAAGAGGCAATTGCGCAAATTAAACACGCGATCGCCAAAACCTACGGCAAGAAAGGGCAACAAATCGTACAAATGAACCTGCAAGCGGTTGATAATACCCTCGACAACCTATTTGAAGTAGGGGCGAACGGTCATTTACCTCTCCAAAGCACGATTCATCGACTTCCTGCCATGCCTGCTGCTGCGCCCGACTTTGTACGAGAAGTTGAAGGCAAGATGTTAGTCCGACAAGGGGACGAATTGCCAGTCAGTATGCTTCCTTGCGACGGCACTTATCCAACCGCGACATCGCAATGGGAAAAACGCAATATTGCCCAAGCTATCCCCGTTTGGGACGCTGATGTCTGCGTTCAATGCGGTAAATGCGTCATGGTTTGTCCTCATGCCGTCATTCGCGCTAAAGCTTACTCAGGCGAACATTTAGACAATGCGCCCGCCACCTTTAAATCGACCCAAGCGCGCGATAAAGACTTTGCAGGCGAACGCTTCACCATCCAAGTTGCCCCCGAAGACTGTACGGGATGCGGTCTTTGCGTCGATATTTGTCCGGCGAAAAATAAATCTCAGCCATCGCGTCGGGCAATCAATATGGAACCCCAATTGCCCTTGCGAGAACAAGAAAAAGAAAATTGGGACTTCTTCCTTAACTTACCCAATCCCGATCGCCGCTATCTCAAATTAAACCAGATTCGTCAACAACAATTACAAGAACCTTTGTTTGAATTTTCTGGTGCTTGCGCGGGTTGTGGCGAAACTCCCTATCTCAAATTATTATCGCAATTGTTTGGCGATCGCGCGCTCGTAGCTAACGCGACGGGTTGTTCTTCCATCTATGGCGGAAACTTACCGACAACGCCTTGGAGTAAAAACGCCGAAGGACGAGGCCCGACTTGGGCAAACTCCCTATTTGAAGATAATGCTGAATTTGGTCTTGGATTTCGCGTTTCCATCGACAAAAAAGCTAAATTTGCCGCCGAATTGCTAACTCAATTAAGTGCAGAAGTTGGCGATAATTTAGTTTCTCAAATAATCAAGGCAGAACAAAAAACGGAAGCTGATATTTGGGAACAACGGGAACGAATCGAACAATTAAAACAAAAACTGGTAGAGACGCGAAATTTCGCGTCTCTACAACACGCAACCGAAGCAAAACAACTCCTAAGTCTTGCCGATTATCTAGTCAAAAAATCCGTTTGGATTGTCGGTGGCGACGGTTGGGCCTATGATATCGGCTATGGAGGATTAGACCACGTAATCGCTAGCGGTCGCAACGTCAATCTCTTGGTCATGGATACAGAAGTATACTCCAATACTGGCGGTCAATCTTCCAAAGCGACTCCGCGCGGTGCAGTTGCCAAATTTGCCGCTGGCGGAAAACCAGCAGCGAAAAAAGACTTGGGATTAATCGCCATGACTTACGGCAACGTCTATGTAGGTAGCGTAGCGATGGGAGCAAAAGACGAACATACCCTGCGAACCTTTCTCGAAGCAGAAGCCTATGACGGTCCATCCTTGATTATTGCTTATAGCCACTGTATCGCTCACGGAATCGATATGTCTACCGCCATGAACCATCAAAAAGAACTGGTAGAAAGCGGTCGTTGGTTGCTGTACCGCTATAATCCCCAATTGACCAAAGAAGGGAAGAATCCCTTACAAATCGATATGCGATCGCCCCATAAACCCATCGGCGATTCGATGTATCGCGAAAACCGCTTCAAGATGTTGACCAAGAGCAAACCTGAAGAAGCAAAACGCTTGCTACAAGAGGCACAACACGACATCGACAGTCGTTGGAGACTATACCAATATCTAGCGGCACGTCAATTAACAACGACCAACGAGTAATCCGTAGGGGCGCACGACCGTTCGCCCGTCATGTAGGGGCGCATGGCGTGCGCCCTCCAAATATCAAAGTCTTGGTAGGTTGGGTTGAGGCAACGAAACCCAACAAAACTTAGAGAGTGTTAGGTTTCACACAAACTCCAACCAGCCTACAATTTGATTTAACAATAAATAACTATGAATCTAACAACAACCTATTTGGGATTAGAATTGCGATCGCCCTTAGTTCCTTCTGCTTGTGCTACCTTCACCGAAAACGTCGATAACATCAAAAAGATGGAAGATGCAGGCGCAGCAGCAGTCGTCTTGCACAGCGTCTTTGAAGAACAGTTGCGTCAAGAAGAATACGAACTGCATCACCATCTCAGCTATGGAACCGAAAGTTTTGCCGAAGCATTAACCTACTTTCCCGAACCCGAAAGCTTCCACGTCGGCCCGCAAGAATATCTAAATCATATCCACAAAGCTAAAGAGATGGTCGATATCCCAATTATTGCCAGTCTCAACGGTTCTACCTTGGGCGGTTGGGTCGAATATGCCAAATCGATTCAGCAAGCAGGTGCGGATGCGTTGGAATTAAATATTTATAGCATCCCGACCGATATCCATCTAACGGGTTCCCAAGTCGAACAAAACTATCTCGATATCGTTGCTGCGGTAAAATCGGAAATTACTATTCCCATCGCCGTGAAATTGAGTCCCTTCTTTAGCAACATGGCAAACATGGCAAAACGCCTCGACGATGCGGGCGCAAATGCCTTAGTTTTATTTAATCGTTTCTATCAACCCGATATCGACCTCGAAGCGTTAGAAATCCGTCCTCACGTCTTATTGAGTACCCCCCAAGCAATGCGTTTGCCGATGCGCTGGATTGCGATTTTATACGGTCGCCTCAATGCCGATTTAGCAGCGACTAGCGGCATTCAAAAAGGCGAAGATTGCCTCAAAATGTTAATGTCTGGGGCAAAAATTACGCAACTATGTTCGGTATTGTTGCGCCACGGAATCGAACATATCGAAGTTATTGAGAGAGAAATGGTGCATTGGATGGAGGAGAACGAATACGAATCGGTTCGGCAAATGCAAGGAAGTATGAGCCAGCTTAATTGTCCTAATGCGAGTGCTTTTGAGCGAGTACAATACATGAAGGGAATTCAATCTTATCAGCCCGAATCTTTTGCTTTTGCACCTTAATTATTAATGATTTTTGTATAGAGAAAGCGGATTAGTCTATGAGTTAATTTTTTGTTTACTCTCTCCATCTTGCTTCTTTTGTCATAGACGGATGCGATCGCATCCGTTTCCAGTTTTATCCAAAAATATTATCAAGTGCGATCGCGATCGCTGTCCTCTTCACATAACACAAGTATAAAAGAATATGTCCAAGCAAAATTAGAGACAATGAACCCCAGCCACGATTCTAATAATATTCGAGATCGTATTGAAATAAAAGATCCAACACAGCTATACCAAATTAAAGATGAAGAAGGAAAAACTATTGAATTTGACAAAGCTAATGGACGACAGTTATTCAATCACTATCGTCATAGTATGACTAATTATGACCAAGTACTAGATAGCGTACATACAGAACAAGGCTATGTAACTGGGAAGCAACAAAAGAAAGCCGTTACTGGCGCAGCCGAACAGATACTTGAGATTTATCGCGACGAACATATTAAGGTTATTCAAGACAGTCAAAAGAAAGGACAAATCCTCAAAAATTTGATGACCAAAGCTGGTGTTGGTACAGCATCGGCTTTATCTAATCTTCTAGATACTTGGTCAAGCCAAATTAAAGATATTGCTAAATTGGAAAATAGCCAGCGTACTCTACAAGTTTGGAATGATACGTATCGAGTTCAGCGCGAACTCGTCAAAAAAGTGTTAATTGATGAAGGTGTTTCAAACGAAGTTATCAAAAAAGTTAATGATATCTACAGCACCCGTTCGGTGAATAAAGCTATAGAAATGGGTTCCGATCTCTTCAACTTAGAAAAATCCGAAATTTTAAAACTCGTCAAATCTGCGATTCGCTACGGTAAGTCAGTATAAGAAAAACAACTATGAAAATACAGTCTGTTAAACAAGAAGTCTTTAGTTTGACTTACACCTCAAATACGACACAACTTAAAAAAGAACGTCCTGACCTTACTGAAGGCAAAGATTTGCGTTACAAAATACAATGGATTGAAATTCTCAAACAACTTAAGGCTTTACGTACTCAAGTATTAGACATATCTTTAGTTGATTTGGAGCAGTCTGAGAAAATGCTCAAAGAGTCTCTATTTAAAATTGGTCATCTGGCTAATTTAAACAATGAGCGAATTGAAACTGATTGGCAACGTATAAAACTCGAAGCGCAGTTTAGTGATATTCATATAGAGGAGTTGTAGTCATGATTCCCCTCTCTCATCTAAAATCTCTTCCTTCGACCAGTGGGATTTATAAAGTCCTCAATAACAATGGAAAAGTTATTTACATAGGACAAGCTAAAAATATATACGAACGCTGGAATAATGGGCATCACAAGCTTGGCAGTATTATCGCTGAATGTGGTATTGATGCTTATATTGACTGGGTTGAAATTCCCGAATGGTTGCTAAATCGTGCTGAGAACGCAGCTATTTCTTTTTATCGACCCAAGCTTAACTTAAAAACTCCTCCCGTAGTTTAGAAGCAATTTAAAGGATTGAACTTTAGGAAAAATCTGTTTAATTTAGATTTTTAAGTTTTGATCTGTAGCAGGTATTTTTTAATATAAATCGCTACTCGATCGCCAAAACAGCCGAACCATTAATTCTCCCCTCTCTCAAAGCTGCCAATGCCTCATTAGCTGCTTCAAGAGGAAAAACCTCAACTTCAGTTTTAATTGGGATTTGAGGCGCTAAATTCAAGAATTCTATGCCATCTCGACGAGTTAAATTGGCAACCGATCGCAATACTCTCTCTTCCCAAAGAACTTCATAGGGAAATGCCGGGATCTGACTCATGTGAATGCCCGCACAAACCACCGTTCCCCCTTTCGCCACTGCCCGAAGTGCCGTTGGAACCAAACCGCCTACAGGTGCAAAGATAATCGCAGCATCGAGAGGTTCTGGCGGTAAATCTTGGGAACTACCCGCCCAAACAGCACCTAAATGACGAGCAAATTCTTGTCCGCGATCGTCGCCAGCACGAGTAAAAGCATACACCTGTCTTCCCTGGTAGCAAGCGACTTGTATCAAAATATGTGCCGCAGCACCAAATCCATAAAAGCCGATTTTCTGAGCATATTCCGTCATTTTGTAGGACCGATAGCCAATTAAGCCAGCACACAACAACGGCGCAGCTTGTAGATCGGGATAACCTTCGGGAATGGGAAAGCAGAAACGCTCGTCAGCAACGGTATATTCTGCATAACCGCCATTAATTTGATAGCCAGTAAACAGTGCCCCGTCGCACAAATTTTCTTTTCCTTTTAAGCAATAATAGCAATGTTGACAAGTAGATCCCAACCAAGGAACGCCAACGCGATCGCCCAACTGAAAGCGACTGCGATCGCGAGATCCAATTTCTGCAACAGTTCCTACTATTTGATGACCGAGAACTAAAGGCAGTTTGGGATGGGTTAATTCGCCATCGACGATATGCAAATCGGTTCTACAAACGCCACAAGCACGAACTCGAACGAGCAACTGTCCCGGATTAGGCGATGGAATAGGTAGATCCTTTGGTTTTAAGGGGGAGTTTGGGGCTTCCAGAAGCATCGCACGCATTATGACCTCCCAAAGCATTTGTTCTTAAATGCGGCACTGCGGCGTTCAAGGCTGGCGTTAACGCTATATTAATGTCTTACATCTACATTTTAACTTAAAGAAATGCGCGACAGCTTAACTCAATCGAGTACATAAAAAACCTGTTGCCACTCACAGAAATACTTATCCCCCAACTAAAAAATACTCAGACTCCTAACCGAAATAAAATTTTTGAGCTTGTCAGTCAAGGGATAGAAGCAACTGAGTACATATAGATCTAGATAGATAAATTCTAGGCGATCGCAATAAACAAGACTCTCAAAGAACGTCTGGTATAAATCTATATAACACCGAACGCACAAATTAAAAACTTGATTTAGGCGATTCGGAGTAGATAACCACCACTATTTATGTTCCTGCAAGAACAATAGCGGCTAGATCCACAAAATTATATATTCTCAAAATTAAGGCAGACTGCCCAGAGAAAATACTAGCTTGCGTAGGCAAGTTTCACGAGTGGAGCCGCTATTTTCAGTTTTTTCGAGCGAGCGATCGCAAATTGCAAAATCCTTGAAATTACGAGAACTAAATGACACCACCACCAGTTACACTAACCCCACCAGTTAAAGAAATTGCTCCCACAAAAACAGCCGAAACATCATCCTCTGGAGGCTGTGGTTGCAGTAGCACCAACGACGCGACCGATGGATTGACCGATGAAATGAGAGCGCGGATTGAAAAACATCCCTGCTATAGCGAAGAAGCGCATCATCATTATGCAAGAATGCACGTTGCCGTTGCTCCCGCTTGTAACATTCAGTGTAACTATTGCAACCGCAAATATGACTGTGCTAATGAAAGCCGTCCTGGTGTCGTTAGCGAACTGTTGACCCCAGAAGAAGCCGCACACAAAGTATTAGTCGTTGCGGGTAAAATCCCTCAAATGACAGTATTGGGGATTGCTGGCCCTGGAGATCCCCTAGCCAATCCCGAAAAAACCTTACGCACCTTTGAATTAATCGCTGAGAAAGCCCCCGATATCAAACTCTGCGTATCTACTAACGGGTTAATGTTACCGGATTATGTAGATAGACTCAAAAATCTCAACATCGACCACGTTACCATTACTATTAATATGGTCGATCCAGAAGTTGGGGCAAAAATTTATCCCTGGATTCGCTGGCAACGCAAACGCATCAAAGGCGTTGAAGCAGCCCGGATTCTTCACGAGCGTCAAATGGAAGGATTGCAAGCGCTACAAGATGCAGACATCCTTTGCAAAGTTAACTCCGTGATGGTTCCGGGTATCAATGATGGACACCTTCCCGAAGTCAATAAAGCGATTCGTGCCAGAGGTGCTTTCTTACACAACATTATGCCCCTGATTTCCGCGCCCGAACATGGAACTTATTTCGGTCTAACGGGTCAGCGCGGTCCCACTCCTAAAGAACTGAAAGCTGTACAGGATGACTGTTCTGGTAACATGAAAATGATGCGTCACTGCCGTCAGTGTCGCGCCGATGCTGTGGGTTTACTTGGCGAAGATCGCTCTCAGGAATTCACCAAAGATAAATTCATGGAAATGGCTCCAGAATACGATCTTGACAGCCGGAAGGAAGTTCACGATGGTATTAGCAAATTCAAAGACGCGATTAAAGCGGCTAAAGTTAAATTGAAGCCTGGCCAAAAGATAGCTAACAGCCCCAAAGTGCTTGTTGCAGTTGCAACAAAAGGTGGCGGTATCGTTAACCAACACTTCGGTCATGCCAGAGAATTCATGATCTATGAAGTCGATGCTAACGAAGCTAAATTCGTCGGACACCGCAAAGTAGAAAACTACTGTCATGGCGGTTACGGGGAAGAAGATTCGCTCGATTACATCATCAAAACGATCGCGGATTGCAAAGCGGTTCTCACTTCTAAAATCGGCGAATGTCCGAAAGCGGAGTTACAGAAAGCTGGCATACACATCGTTGAAGCTTACGACGTAATCGAAAAAGTAGCTCGCGAATACTACGACCAAAACGTGCAATTACAACCAGCCTAATTAAGTAAGGAGTGGAGCCATGTCGTTTACCATCGACCCTAGTATCTGTATTGGATGCGATCGCTGTCGCCAATCTTGTCCCACGGGCGCAATACAATCAAACGGCAGTAGTTTTCAAATAGAACCCAATATTTGCAATAACTGCGTCGGTTCTTATAGCACTCCCCAATGTGCGGCATTCTGTCCGACAAATGATGGTTGCATTCCCAATGATTTCTGGGGAAAATGGTTCGATAAATACAATCGCCTGACGTACAGGCTCCATAACCCCCAACAGGCAAAGTACTGGGAAAGATGGTTTGAAGTCTATGCCCAGAAGATATCACAGTTAATTGCTAATTAAACTTTCCTAAACATAACTTACGTTCGAGGAATACCAATGCAATCTTGTATTTATCTCGATAACAACGCAACCACCAAGGTAGATCCAGTAGTCATAGAAACTATGCTACCTTATTTAAAAGAATATTACGGCAATCCCTCTTCGATGCACACCTTTGGCGGACAAGTCGGCAAAGCAGTCAAAGAAGCGCGGGAACAGGTTGCGGCACTCCTGGGAGCAGAAACATCAGAGATCGTTTTTACCAGTTGCGGTAGTGAAGGAAATAATACTGCTATTCGTGCAGCCTTAGCCGCCCAACCCGACAAACGCCATATCGTTACGACTCAGGTAGAACATCCAGCGGTCTTGAATGTTTGCAAGCAGCTAGAAAAACAAGGTTACACGGTAACTTACCTGTCAGTTAACGATAAAGGACTCCTAGATTTAGACGAACTCGAAGCTGCCATGACTGGCAATACGGTTCTCGTTTCAGTCATGTATGCAAACAACGAGACAGGCGTAATCTTTCCAATCGAACGCATCGGACAAATCGTTAAAGAATACGGCGCAACCTTCCATGTCGATGCAGTGCAGGTAGCGGGAAAAATTCCCCTCGATATGAAAAATAGCACAGTCGATCTGTTAACCATATCGGGTCACAAACTCCACGCACCGAAAGGAATTGGCGTACTCTATATTAGAAAAGGCTTCCGTTTTCGTCCCCTACTAATTGGCGGACATCAAGAAAGAGGTCGTCGCGCTGGTACAGAAAACGTTCCTAGTTTGATTGCGTTGGGTAAAGCGGCAGAATTAGCCAACTTCGAGTTGAAATATATGCAGCACGAAACCAGATTGCGCGATCGCTTAGAACAAGGAATCCTCGCAACCATTCCTAACTGCGAAGTCAACGGACACGCGACTCAAAGACTCCCCAACACGACCAATATCGGTTTTAAATACATCGAAGGCGAAGCAATCTTATTGATGCTCGATCGCGAAGGGATTTGTGCTTCCTCTGGTTCTGCTTGCACTTCCGGTTCTCTCGAACCTTCTCACGTACTGCGAGCAATGGGCTTACCTTACACGATCCTACACGGTTCGATCCGCTTTAGTCTATCGCGTTTTACTACCGATGCCGAGATCGATCGCGTCCTAGAAGTCCTACCGCCGATTATCGAAACCTTGCGGGCAATGTCCCCCTTCAACAGCGACGAAGCCGATTGGTTACAGGATCGCACTGAAGCTGTCGCAGTTCATTAAAACCTGTAAGGGCCAGCCATTCGCCCCTACCACCCGCCCCCTAACCCCCTTTTTAGCCATGTGGAATAACGCTGAGAATGTCATAGAACATTGTTATAACCCCCAAAGTCAGGGCGCGATCGCCGATTTCAACGAGGAAGACAAAGAAGAAAATACACCAATTCTTCCTCTACCCCCCTTACATTTCTTACTCCCCTAATCTCGCCCTCACTCTTCAATTACGAATTACGAATTAAAACTCTACCTCCAAGCTAAAGCCATGTGGGACTACACCGAAAAAGTACTCGAACATTTTTACAATCCCCTAAATCAGGGCGCACTCGAAGATCCTAAAGAAGAAGGTATTGCCGTTGTTTACGGCGAAGTTGGCAGTATTTCTTGCGGAGATGCCCTTAGATTGCACCTTAAGATCGAAGTTGATAGCGATAAAATTCTCGACTCTCGCTTTCAAACCTTTGGTTGCACCAGCGCGATCGCATCTTCATCTGCTTTAACCGAAATCGTTAAAGGACTTACCCTTGACGAAGCGCTCAATATCTCTAACAAAGATATTGCTGAATTCTTAGGCGGATTGCCAGAAGCCAAGATGCACTGTTCTGTCATGGGGCAAGAAGCCTTAGAAGCTGCTATTTATAAATATCGCGGCATCGAAGTCGAAGTACACGAAGAAGATGAAGGTGCGTTAGTTTGTAGTTGCTTTGGCATAAGCGACAGCAAGATTCGTCGCGTCATTATTGAAAATAACCTGACTACCGCAGAAGAAGTAACCAACTACGTCAAAGCTGGCGGCGGTTGCGGTTCTTGCCTGGTAGATATTGAAGATATTATCGCTGCGGTTCAAGAAGAAAAAGCAGCAATGCCCTCGAAATTAGCAGCAGAAATCGAAAGCGCTCAAGCACAAGGAAGAACCCTAACGACAGTTCAAAAAATCAACCTCATTCAACAAGTTCTCAATGAAGAAGTCAGACCCGTTCTCATTGCCGATGGCGGCGATGTCGAACTCTACGACGTAGAAGGCGATACGGTCAAAGTCGTCCTCAAAGGCGCTTGCGGCTCCTGTTCGAGCAGTACGGCAACATTGAAGATCGCGATCGAAGCCAGATTGCAAGAGCGAATCTCGCCCAACATTGTTGTTGAAGCAGTATAAAGGCTTTTTTCTTCCTTTGCACTAAACAAAAACACTAACCAACATAAAAACTGTGAATTCATCCTGCTTGACCGTCGAGCGATCGCCTCCAGTAAGCCAAGAGAGAAGCTCGTCACGAACACTCAACTAGAGTGAACCTAAATCCAACAACACCCCAAAATAATATCAAGGAGAATCACCATGTCCGATGAAACAATGAGACAGATAGCCTTCTACGGTAAAGGCGGTATTGGTAAATCTACCACGTCTCAAAACACTATTGCTGCATTAGCAGAACAGGGCGAACGCATCATGATCGTAGGTTGCGACCCCAAAGCAGATTCTACCCGCTTAATGCTTCACAGTAAAGCACAAACCACCATTCTACACTTAGCAGCAGAACGCGGAGCAGTAGAAGATCTCGAACTCGAAGAAGTTCTACTCACTGGCTATCGCGATGTTAAATGCGTTGAGTCGGGCGGTCCCGAACCAGGTGTAGGCTGTGCTGGACGCGGTATTATCACTGCTATCAACTTCCTCGAAGAAAATGGTGCTTACGAAGATCTCGATTTCGTTTCTTACGACGTATTGGGCGACGTAGTTTGCGGTGGTTTCGCTATGCCTATCCGCGAAGGAAAAGCACAAGAAATCTACATCGTTACCTCTGGGGAAATGATGGCAATGTATGCTGCTAACAACATTGCACGAGGCATTCTCAAATACGCTCACTCTGGCGGCGTTCGTTTGGGCGGTTTAATCTGCAACAGCCGTAAAGTTGACAAAGAAGTCGAACTGATCGAAACTCTAGCACAACGCTTAAACACCAAAATGATTCATTTCGTACCTCGCGACAACATCGTGCAACACGCAGAACTGCGTCGCATGACCGTTAACGAGTACGCACCCGATAGCGCTCAAGCCGCCGAGTACGCTACTTTGGCGAAAAAGATCAAAGAAAATAAAAATCTTACCATTCCAACGCCGATCACTATGGACGAACTCGAAGATCTACTCGTTGAGTTCGGTATCTTGGGTGGCGAAGAAGAGTATCAAAAAGCAATTGCACAAGACCAATCAAAAGTAGCGGTCTAGTTCATAACAGACAAGGGGGATAACAAGGACAAGATAGAAAAAATTCCTTTTTGTGTATCTTATCTATCTTGTCTTCCTAAAAACCATCTGCTTAATCTTCCTTGTCTTTCCCTTCTTCCCCATCTCCTTTGTCTTTCGCAGAACGAAAAACATTCTACCCCCCCAAAAAAAGCTATGACCCCCCCAGAATCATCTACATTGGAAAACACGACACTAGATAAAAAACAACTCATCGAGGAAGTCCTTCAAGCTTATCCTGAAAAAGCTCGCAAAAAGAGAGAAAAACACCTCAACGTCTATGAAGAAGGCAAACCCGATTGCGGTGTAAAATCTAATATTAAATCGCTTCCCGGTACGATGACCACCCGTGGCTGTGCTTATGCTGGCTCTAAAGGTGTGGTTTGGGGGCCAATCAAAGACATGATTCATATCAGTCACGGCCCTGTTGGATGCGGTTATTATTCTTGGTCTGGTCGTCGCAACTACTACATTGGTACGACTGGTATCGATACGTTTGGTACGATGCAGTTTACCTCCGACTTCCAAGAAAAAGATATCGTATTTGGCGGCGACAAAAAACTTGCCAAACTGATTCTCGAACTCGAAGAACTCTTTCCTCTCAACCGAGGTGTTTCTATCCAATCGGAATGTCCCATCGGTTTGATTGGAGACGATATCGAAGCTGTTGCTAAGAAATCGACTAAAGAAATTAATAAAACCGTCGTACCAGTTCGTTGCGAAGGCTTCCGTGGCGTTTCTCAATCTCTCGGACACCACATTGCTAACGACTCGATTCGCGACTGGGTTTTCCCCAAAGCTGATAAAGCCAAAAAAGATGGAACTTTACAGTTTGAAGGAACTGAGTACGATGTAGCAATCATTGGCGACTATAACATCGGTGGCGATGCTTGGTCTAGCCGCATTCTCCTCGAAGAAATGGGTTTGCGCGTGGTCGCTCAATGGTCTGGCGATGGTACGCTCAATGAGATTATGCTTACCCCTAGCGTTAAGCTCAATCTCGTTCACTGCTACCGTTCCATGAACTATATCAGCCGCCACATGGAAGAAGCTTATGGTATTCCCTGGTTAGAGTATAACTTCTTCGGGCCTACCCAAATTGCTGCCTCTTTACGCGCGATCGCGGCTAAATTTGATGAAAAAATTCAAGAAGGTGCAGAAAGAGTTATTGCTAAGTATCAAGCTCAAGCTGATGCTGTAATTGCTAAGTACGAACCTCGCTTAAAAGGCAAAACAGTAGCACTAATGGTTGGCGGTTTGCGTCCCCGTCACGTCGTACCTGCTTTCTATGATTTGGGTATGGAATTAGTCAGTACGGGTTATGAATTCGGTCACAACGACGATTATAAACGTACTACCCACTACGTCAAAGACAGCACCCTAATCTACGATGACGTTTCTGCTTACGAATTCGAGAAATTTGTTAAAGAATTACAACCCGATCTAATTGCTTCTGGTATCAAAGAGAAGTATGTATTCCAGAAAATGGCGCTACCATTCCGTCAAATGCACTCTTGGGATTATTCTGGTCCTTATCACGGTTACGACGGATTTGCAATCTTCGCCCGCGATATGGATCTAGCACTAAACAGTCCTACCTGGGGTTTAATCGGCGCACCTTGGAAGAAATAGGGCAACATTCGTAGGGGCTTGATTACCATTCTTTTCGCCCCTACATCAAAACCCCAATCCCCAAATTCCCCAATCCCCAAACTCAACTAACTGGAGAACACCCCCATGTCTCAAGATGTAAATAATATCAAGGATCACGCCACACTATTCCAAGAGCAAGACTATCAAGAACTATTCGAGAGCAAGAAAGAATTTGAAGGCGGACATAGCCCAGAAAAAGTTCAAGAAATTGTTGAATGGACGAAAACTTGGGAATATCGCGAAAAAAACTTTTCTCGCGAAGCATTAACCGTCAATCCAGCTAAAGCTTGTCAACCCTTGGGTGCTATCCTAGCTGCGGTTGGTTTTGAAAAAACTCTCCCCTTCGTACACGGTTCGCAAGGATGCGTTGCTTACTTCCGCACTCACTTCACCCGTCACTTTAAAGAACCATTTTCAGCCGTATCCTCTTCAATGACTGAAGATGCAGCCGTATTCGGCGGTTTGAACAACATGGTTGACGGTCTGGCAACTTCCTATAGCCTCTATCAGCCTAAAATGATTGCTATCTGCACTACTTGTATGGCAGAAGTAATTGGCGATGACTTAGGGGCATTCATTACTACCTCAAAACAAAGAGAATCTGTTCCCGAAGATTTCCCCGTCCCCTATGCCCACACTCCTAGCTTCGTCGGTTCTCACATCACGGGCTATGACAATATGATGAAGGGTATTCTTACTACCCTCACCGCAGGTAAGAAGCAAGAAACGACTAATGGCAAGATTAACTTTATTCCTGGTTTTGAAACCTATATTGGGAATTTACGGGAAATCAAGCGTTTGGCTTCTCTGTTGGATATTGACTACACTTTACTGGCTGATAACTCTGAATACCTCGATTCTCCCAACAATGGCGAGTATCAAATGTATCCGGGTGGAACTCCCCTAGAAGAAGCAGCAGATTCAATTAATGCTGAAGCTACTATTTCTTTCCAAGCTTACGCAACCACCAAAACTCGCGAGTATATCGAAAAAGAGTGGAAACAACCCACTTCTGTATCTCGTCCCGTTGGTATCAAAGGAACTGATGAGTTCTTGATGAAACTCTCAGAACTAACTGGCAAACCCATTCCTAAAGAACTCGAAGACGAAAGAGGTCGCGCCGTTGACGCTGTTACCGATTCTCAAGCGTGGATTCATGGCAAGCGTATTGCTCTCTACGGCGATCCAGATTTAGTATTTGGTTTGGTGCAGTTCTTGTTAGAGTTAGGTGCAGAACCCACTCACATTGTCGTTACCAACAGCAACCCAGTATTTGAAAAAGAATTGCAAGCTCTTCTAGATTCTAGCCCCTTTGGTCAAGAAGCTAAAATCTGGGGTGGTAAAGACTTATGGCATATGCGATCGCTCCTATTTACCGAACCCGTAGACTTACTAATCGGTAATTCCTATGGTAAGTACCTCTGGCGCGATACCAAAACTCCAATGGTACGCATTGGCTATCCGATCTTCGATCGCCACCACTTACACCGCTATGCTACCTACGGCTATCAAGGAACGATCAATCTACTCAACTGGATTGTTAACACTCTCCTCGATGAGTTAGATCGCAATACCATCATTCCTTCTAAAACTGATATCTCTTACGACTTGATTCGCTAAAGTTTATGGAGAAAGGGATAACCAAAAGTCCACCTCGTACCTCGACCCTATGTCCCTTTCTCCTTTCCTTTTTTGTTCGGGTGGTAAAGAAAAATATTCATTCATTTTCTCCCAGTCCCCGTTGTTTACCTTGTTTTGTCTCATGCAAGATATTCAAATCAACGACACAACCTTAAGAGATGGCGAACAAGCAGCAGGGGTTGCTTTTAACCTAGAAGAGAAAATCGCGATCGCAGTTCTCCTAGATTCAATCGGAGTGCAAGAATTAGAAGTCGGTATCCCTGCCATGGGAAAAGAAGAAATGCACGCGATCGCTACTATTAATAATTTAGGGTTAAACGCTCAATTATTAGGATGGAATCGCGCCGTTACTTCCGACATCGATGCTTCTCTCTCCTGCGGTTTAAAGCGAGTACATATATCGATTCCCGTTTCTGAGATCCAGATTGCTGTCAAGTTTCAAGGACAGCGACAGGCAATGTTAGCAAGACTTAAGGAAACAATATCTTATGCTTGCGATCGCGGTTTGTATGTCTCTGTAGGGGGCGAAGATTCTTCTCGCGCCGACGATTCGTTTCTTTTGGATGTCGCACAATCAGCCCAATCTTGGGGCGCATCGCGATTTCGTTTTTGCGATACGGTTGGCCTTCTCGACCCCTTTAGCACTTATCAAAAGGTCAATCGTTTGGTTTTGAATCTACGCATTCCCATCGAAATGCACACCCATAACGATTTGGGTTTGGCGACTGCTAACGCTTTAGCGGGGATTAAAGCAGGGCAAAATCAGTTAACACGACAGTTAATGGGTTGGGCGAAAGGGCTGGAAATGCTGCTTTAGAAGAAGTTGTAATGGCATTAAAACAGATTTATGGTATCAAATTAGGTATCGATACGTATCGTTTCTTAGAGTTGTCCCAATTGGTTTCGGCTGCTTCTAATAGCCATTTACCACCTTGGAAAGCGATTGTAGGCGAAAATGCTTTTGCACACGAATCTGGCATCCATGCAGCAGGTATATTGCAAGATCCCAAAACTTACGAACCCTTCAACCCCGAAGAAGTTGGTCGTCAGCGTCGCTTGCTAGCAGGAAAACATTCAGGGAGAAAGCTAATCCAACAAATATTAGCTTCTTGCGGCATTAATTTAGACAAAGAAGAAACTCAATTTGTCTTAGAATCTGTCAGAATTTTTTCTACTCAAGTTAAACGTAATTTAACGACTGAAGAATTGTTGAAATTAGTAGGAGAAAGAAATCATGCAATCGGATGAAATCGAAATTGATTTCCCACCTATCTTTGAAATTGGGCAAAAAGTGCGATCGCGCAAACTCATTCGCAATGATGGCACGTTTCCCGGACAAGATATCGGTGCGACTTTAGCTAAAAAAGGCGATGTGGGTTACGTCGTCAGTATCGGTACTTTTTTGCAATCTTCTTATGTCTATGCAGTGCATTTTATGACGACTGGGCATGTAGTTGGTTGTCGCAAGAAGGAGCTTGAATCTGTTGAGGAATTAAAATAATTTCGCATAGAGGAAGAGAAAAAATTTGATTGAATAGCCAGAATCAAAACTGCCTTGTCTTCCTTGTCTCTTCTCAACAACAAATAATTGCTATTTAACAGAATTTGAAATCGGGAGTAAGTACATGAAAGTAATGTTGCGGAAAAATACGTTAGGGCATTTAGTGGTTTACGTTGCTAAGAAGGATTTAGAGGAAGAAGTCGTTAAAGAAGAGACTACTGAAACTGGAAAGGTCTACACTCTAGCAAATGGTTGGGAATTATCTATTCCTACTATGGAAGAACCTATGAAGTTACCACAGACGATTGAGGCTAAAAGAATTGCCTAGTCAAAAATACGATAGGTAAACTCCCCTAGCAATCGCTCTACTTTAGTTGTTTTATTGTGATTGTTTCTCCTTTCATTTACTTTTTCGCAATCTTTTTACTCTTATGAAAAAGTACAAAAAAGAAGTTAGTACCAACTTTACTCTCGAAGGTCAATTTCTTGGTTTTGTCATCGACCAGGATGATAATAAATTTAAATATCTGCGAATAGCTGTCGTCGATGATGAAGTGCAGATAAAACTTTCTAAGCAAGCACGAGCTTCCTTATTTAGAGCGCTAGAGGAGCATTCTTTTCTTGCTTTGCGTCCGTTGGATTTCATTCAAGTAAGTGGTGAAAAAACGCTAGATTGCACGACGAATACCCTAAAATTAAAAGCCGAACAAATAACTATTTTAAACGTCAACCAATCGGCAGAAATACAATCCACACAAGATGTAAATTGTCAACCTACTAAATCATGTCCTGCTCAAGCTAAATCCAGGGCTAAATTATTAGTTTGTCATCGTTCGAGTTGTCAAAAAAGAGGTGGAAGAAGACAGCATCAAGCAATAGAATCTATGTTACGCGATCGCGGTTTGCATGAGTGCGTAGTTATAGAAAAATCGGGTTGTTTGGGCAAATGTTCCCACGCACCTAATATTGTTTTAATGCCTGGAAAAAAACGCCTTAGTGGAATGAAACCAGAAGCGATCGCGGAATTATTAGCAAATCTTCAATAGACATCTCCGAAATAGAAATAATTTTGATAAAATTCTCATAACAATGAATTTTGCTAATCCTAAATGAGTTCTGTATTAAAATATATTAATCAAAATCCTCAAGAAGCACAAAGGCTAGTTGGTT
>JAAUUT010000053.1 GCA_012031035.1 Candidatus Altimarinota bacterium
ATGGTTAATGGACTATCTCATTTCATTAATAAAGAACTTAATCTTTCTTTGGATAGAAACTATTTTGAATCGATCTAATTTTAGTTATTTATTGACTTGTTAAATCGAGAAACTTTTGAATTAGGTACTGTCTACTATAAAATCTCGCTTTGCGGTAAGATCGCTCCTAGCAATCGAACTGTAAGGGCGATCGCGCAGAGTGCAGAGGCAAAACCAATTTTCTATGCCTGACAGCAGGCTAACCCCAAAGTCAGCAATATTTCTTCTTGACGGTCTATGCCAATGCGGATCGTATTATTTAATTTAGAAATCCCCGCCAACCTATGCAAGTTGAATGGCAAGTTGCCAAAACCTACGAAGATATTTTGTATCACAAGTTTGAAGGCATGGCGAAAATTACCATTAATCGCCCCGACAAACGTAACGCCTTTCGTCCCAAAACAGTTTTTGAACTTTACGATGCGTTTTGTGATGCTCGCGAAGACCCTCAAATTGGCGTTATTTTGTTAACGGGGGCAGGGCCCCACACCGATGGAAAATATGCCTTTTGTTCTGGCGGAGATCAAAGCGTTAGAGGAGAAGCAGGTTATATTGATGAAAAGGGAGTACCCCGCCTCAACGTTCTCGACCTACAACGCCTCATTCGTTCCCTCCCAAAAGTCGTAATCGCTTTAGTTGCTGGCTATGCAATTGGCGGCGGTCACGTCTTACATTTGATTTGCGACCTTACCATTGCGGCTGATAATGCGATTTTTGGTCAAACTGGGCCTAAAGTTGGTAGTTTTGACGGTGGTTTTGGTGCTAGCTATCTCGCTCGCATCGTCGGACAAAAAAAAGCCAGAGAAATTTGGTTTCTCTGTCGTCAGTATACAGCAGAACAAGCATTAGACATGGGTTTGATTAATTGCGTCGTCCCAGTCGAGCAATTGGAAGCAGAAGGAATTCAATGGGCAAACGAGATTTTAGAAAAAAGTCCCATCGCTATTCGTTGCCTCAAAGCAGCTTTTAACGCAGATTGCGACGGTCAAGCAGGTTTACAAGAGTTGGCTGGCAATGCAACGCTACTGTATTACATGACCGAAGAAGGCGCAGAAGGAAAGCAGGCTTTTTTAGAAAAGCGATCGCCCGATTTTCGTAAGTACCCTTGGCTACCTTAATCTTAGACGAATTTGCAGACTTTAGAGTCAGTTGTATTATGCTAGTAGTATAAATAGTGTCTATGAATTGATAGATATGCCTTACGATTCATTAAATCTTTCTACGCCAACCCCCGTTTTATCCTGGGCAAATCACGACCTCGGACACGAGGAAGAAAAAATGGCGAGAAATGTTGCCTCTCTGCCTTTTGTCTTCAAACACGTTGCTTTGATGCCAGACGTACACTTAGGAAAAGGAGCTTTGGTCGGTTCCGTCATCGCCACCAAAGAAACCATCATTCCGGCGGCTGTGGGCGTGGATATTGGTTGTTTTACCGGAGATACCCTGATTCCTCTAGTTGATGGAAAAACTTACCCGATTCAAGAGCTAGCAACGTTAGGGAAAACTATTTATGTTTACTCTTGTACCAGTACGGGACGAATTGTAGCATCTGAGGCGATCGCGCGTTTGACCCGTCATAATGCACCTTTAGTCAAAGTAGTTCTCGACAACGGAGAAGAGATTAAATGCACTCCCGAGCATCAATTTATGTTGCGAGATGGAAGCTACATGGAAGCTTCTCAGTTAGAGGTAGGTGCTTCTTTGATGCCTTTCTACTCATCAACGGATAAAGATGGCTATACGCTAATTCAGCAAAATTATTCGGGTAGATTACAAAAAGCTCATTGGATTGTTGCTCGTTCTGGTTTATTAGGTAAAGTTCCTAGTTTTGAAGGACAAAGAACCGTAGTTCATCACAAAAACTTCGTCCCAGCCGATAATAGACCTGAAAATTTAGAATTTCTGGGCAATAACGACCATTCTTTCTATCATCGGTCATTAGCTGAGCGAAATACCCACTGGCAATCTCCAGAGTTTGAAAATAAAAGAAAACTAGCTCTAGCAATAAAAGCTCAAACTCCCGAAGGACATCAATACTACGCTCAAAGAGGGACAAACAATATTCTTCGCTATATGCAAGAACATCCCGACCATTTTAAGGAATCTGTAGCGGGAAACGGAGACAGAGGCAAACAGTATCTTGTTAACTATAACAAGAGTCTAAAAGGAAGGGCTAAAAGTCAAGAAATTGCTAATCGCTTTTACACTTGTGAAACTTGTGGAGACGAGATTAAAAGTCCAATAGGATTGCATAACCATAGGAAGTATCAACACGGCTACAATCACAAGGTTGTTGCAGTAATTCCACTCCCAGACTGCGAAGATGTTTATTGCTTGAGCGTTCCAGAGTATGGAAACTTTGCCCTGAAAGCTGGCGTATTTGTCCATAACTGTGGGATGGCTGCTGTTAAAATGCCATTTAAAGGCGATCGCATAGAAGGTAAACTGAAAAAGATTCGCCTAGACATCGAAGCTGCAATTCCTGTAGGCTTTTCCGAGAACAAAGAAATCGAAAAAGATGTCGATAACTGGCAAGGTTGGCGTAGTTTTAAAGACTTGCATCGAGGGGTGCAAAATCTTAAAGGCAAAGCCATTAAACAGTTAGGTTCTTTGGGTGGGGGTAAATAGTTGCCCCTTACTGTAGTAATACAGTAATCAAAACTCGTCCAAATCGGTGAAGGCTGAGATTGCTAATGCCGAGGGAAGCGGTCAAACGCCCCGTAGAGAGCAGAGGGACTTGAGCATCCTAATTTTTAGGATGAAGGTGTGCTCCGAACTATACCGAATAGGAAGGTATAGAACCAAGCAGAAATGTCTTGGTCGATTGCAACTTCTATTGATGATATTGTGAGGTTATGCAACCGAGCGATATTAACCTAGAAAATCCCCATTATGCCTATATGTTTGGCTTCATTCAAACTGATGGTCATCTGTACAACACTACTCGCGATCGCGGTCGTGTCAGTATAGAGATTAGTAAGCAAGATGAAGATATCTTATGGGCATTCAAGAATCTCATCCCGTTTAATTCTTCAATTACTGAGCGCGAGCGAACCACTAACTTTAGTAACCATTGCACATCAGTAATTTGGAGAGTTTACAAGAAAAAATTTCGAGATTATCTTGAATTATGGGGTTTACTAAGTGGATGTAAATCTGAAGCAATTAAACCGCCTACTTGTAAGTTCTCAAAAGTAGATTATTTTAGAGGTTTAATAGATGGCGATGGCTCGTTAGGGCTAACATCAAAAGAATTTCCTTTTCTTTCTCTGGTTACTTCTAGCTCGTATATTATTACTGAGTATTTAGAATTAATACACGAGATTACAGGAAAAACTAAAACCTCTAATAGAAACGCTAGAGATAAGATTTATAACGTTGTGGTTTATAAGGAAGATGCCCAACTTTTAGCAAGTTATTTGTATTATAAAGGTTGTCTAGCTTTGTCTAGAAAACTTTTAAAGGCTAGTCAAGTGCTAAATTGGAAGCATCCAGATCGAATGAAACGGATCGATAATAGGAAACGTTGGACACCTGAAGAAGACCGTTTTATTACTGCCCACTCAGTTAAGCATTCAATGGAAGTGCTAGAAAGAAGTCGAAGCAGTATTGAATTAAGACTGTGGAAACTTAATAAACTAGCGAGCAATTCGTAACAAATTGAACCACTTTATCGAGGTTTGTCTCGATACAGAGAACTACGTTTGGTTAATGCTACATTCGGGTTCGCGAGGAATTGGCAATCAGTTGGCACAGTGCCATATCTGTACTGCTAGAGAGTTAGCGAAAATGGCAGCTAATAAATTGCCAGACCCCGATTTGGCTTATTTTGTCTCCGGTACGCCAGAATTTCAGGCATACTGGCGCGATTTACAGTGGACGCAAGACTATGCTCGCGTTAACCGAGATATTATGATGTCTCGTTTCAAGCGTATTATTGAAAAGCATCTTGTAGGTGGAAAACCCACGAAACCCTTGTTATCGGTTAACTGTCATCATAATTACGCTGAAAAAGAAGTTCATTTTGGCGAAGAGGTCTATGTTACTCGTAAAGGCGCTGTAAGGGCACGAGAAGAAGATTATGGGATTATCCCAGGTTCGATGGGAGCAAAGTCTTTCATCGTTAAAGGAAAGGGAAACCTAGAAAGCTTCTGTTCTTGTGCTCACGGTGCGGGGCGATTGATGTCTCGCAATAAAGCGAAGAATCAATTTACTCTCGATGACTTAATCGAACAAACTAAAGGCGTTGAATGTCGCAAAGACGATCGCATTATCGATGAAATTCCTGGCGCTTACAAGCCGATAGACAAAGTAATGGAAAATCAGGCAGATTTGGTCGAAATTGTGGCAACACTCAAGCAAGTTGTGTGCGTCAAGGGGTAATTTACCTTATTGAAATCATCAATAGGCGATCGCGTTATCTTATAGAAGATGCGATCGCTTACCGACTTAAAGTAATAACCGTTAATTCTGGCGGACAAAGAAATCTTCCAGGAGGATAGGTTCCCAAACCGCGATTGACATAGAGTTGGTTGCGTCCTACCTGATGCCATCCTTGCGCCCATTGCCAGTGTTTGACCACTCTCGAACAGGTTCTAAGAAAAGGGATTTTCGAGTGTAATGATTTTGGCAGATGTTGGCGCAATTGTTCTACTAATATGGGTGCTGCTCCTATTCCTGGAATCGTTATCTGACCGCCGTGGGTATGACCGGATAATTGTAAGTCTACTCGCCATTTTTGCAAGATTTCAGCAGTGTCGGGATTGTGAGATAAAACGATACGAGGAATGTGAGGATCTAACTTTTCCATAACTGACGCGGGGAGAAACTCCCGCGACCAAAAATCTGCCAGTCCTACAATGGGAAGATCTTCGCCTAAAGGAGTGGCGATCGCATTCCATAAAACTTTAACTCCCACGCTGCTTAAAGCGTCAGTTACTCTTTTTTTGGCAGGACGCAAATAGATATCGTGGTTTCCCAAACAAGCACAAATACCAGCTCGACTTTTTAAAGATTTTAGCTTGAGTGCTAGCTTATCTATTGGTGTAGGGTCGTCTGTTATATAATCTCCGGTCAAGAGAATCAGATCGGGATTTTCCTGGTTGCTAACTTCGATCGCGTCATCGAGCATTTCTTCTGACAGACGCAAACCATCATAATGAAAATCCGATAGATGAATGAGTTTTGTTCCTTCTAACGAAGAGGGCAAACCCGCGATCGTTACTGTCAACCGTTCCACGCTCAAAGGTTCTGTTATCATCAACCAAGACATCGATCTTCATTCCTTATTTCGTTTTTTCAGCATAACTCATGCTTATCTTAGATTTCGGATTTTAAGAGACGATAAACAAAAGAGGTCGCCAGAAAGAAGCTAATGCGATCGAATGCTTACAATCTATACGGAATCGAAACTGGTAATTGCCTGAAACCCTTGCGAGTTTGAGGAGTAATTGCCGGGTCTTATGCTCAAAAGCGTTTGCATCCCCGCAGTTTGGGCGGCTTTTAGTTCGTCAGGAATATCTGAAATAAATAAAATGCGATCGCTCGACACGTTTACCGTTTGGGCAATTTTATGATAGCTATCTGCTTCTTTTTTCGAGCCGATTGCGGTATCGAAATAACCGCTTAAAAAACTCGTCAAATCTCCGGTTTCTGTATACCTAAATAAAAGTTGCTGTGCCTGTACGCTCCCCGATGAAAAAATAAATAACTGTTTGCCCATACTTGTCCAACGCTCAAAAGCAGGTCTAACATCGGAGAAAATCTGCGATCGCAACGTGCCATCTCGATATCCCTCCTCCCAGATTTTTCCTTGTAATGATTTGAGTCCGGTAGACTTGCGATCGCTTTCAATTAGATAGCGAATGTAAGGAACTGCGCCAGTTATTGTACTCTCATCCCACTCCGGTATAGCGATTCCTCGATCGCGATCGCTTTGGTATTCTTGTTGTAAAAGTTTGAGATCGGCTTGTACTGCTTGTTCTTGCCCGTAGGTTTGCAAAAATGTCTCTACACGAACTTTCGCAAAAGGAAACAACACGCCAAAAACGTATTCAACCGGGGTTGTCGTCCCTTCAATATCTAACAAGATCGCCTCTGTGCGATCGCCAAGATACTCAGTCATCATTAAACAATTTTCTTATTTTCAAAGCATATATAGCGAGTCTATTTGATTTGCTAACGTAAATTTAATATTTATGATTTATTCAGACTCTCTATAGTCTGTTGGGTAAGCGATCGCGGTTAAACAACGCAACGAACAACAGCGTTATCCGCGATTGCGAGAGAGGTTATTGAGGAAACACTTTCATTAGGCGCGAATATATTTTTCAAAAACATTGCTAAAGTCACGTTTTTTATAACGCTCTAATATAACTGTATTAAAGTTTACGAGGATAGTGTGGTAATGTTTGACAATTGTTTCCTCGCTCTCAATTGTATTGAGTTTGTACATTGAGGCTAAGGCTTGAAGGCATAAGGTAGCATTTTGGCGGGCAATCTCTTCATTCATTTGAAGTTTCCCAATAGTGATGAGAGCTTTGTAAATATCTTTAAGTGATTCAAGGGAATTTTTGTTTACGTCGATACTAAAGTTTATGCGATCGTCTAAGGTAAACTTCAATTCAATATCTAAATCGATGTTACCGGCGGTTTCAATGAAGACTTGTGAAACTTTATAACTAATGTATTCGTAACGCTTGACAATTCTTTTGCTTGAAATAGCCGAATCTCCGTCAACATGAATTAAAGCCAAGTTGGTGAAGCAATATTCATCTTTTTTGGATTTGATTAAGAAAAATATCTTCTCCCCATCCTCGTGAAACAAGTAATCATCAGCATCTACTTTATCGTAATCACTAGGGGAAATAATTTGACCTATATCGCTCAAACCAAGTGTTTCGGCTGCTATTTTTTTAAACATGGCACGTTTTAGCTCTCGATCGTAATGCACTACTCATTGTAAGTGAGTGATTGCTATCGAAGATCGAGAAGCTGCTGAATTATTTGTCTTTATTATTTGAATGTTGAGGGCGAAGGAAACAGGACAGTAGTGACGGGCGAGCGCAAACCTAGTAGACTGGGGAAATATCAATCTCCAATTTCTAATTTCTAATCATTCTTTTAAGCTAGTTATAAAGACTATTATGGAATTTTCCTAGCGATTTTTTGAGCTTACACTAACTATCACAAAGAGTTATTTATGAAAAAAACAATATTTCTATTAACTGCGATCGCGCTAGCCTTAAATGCTTGTAGCACGAGTCCTAGCGAAACTAATCCCCCTCAAACCGAGCAAAATATTAGCGAGCCTTCGATTCCTGAAGTTCAATCGCCAGAACCCCTTCCGCTTGTAGTTGAGCCTCAATTTGATAATTCGATGTCTTCTCAACCTAGAGTCGAACTGAAGACACAGATTGGGGAAGACTTAGTTCCTCAAGGTAAAAGTTCCAAATCAACAGCCCCAGAAATTCAAGACTTTGAAAATCCTCTTGTCCCCAAAACTCAAGCACCCGCTCCTCAAAACGATCCGTTTGCCAATTCGACTTCCGAATTTGGAACTGGAAGCCTACAATCGCCTTCCCAAAATCCCCTCCCTGAAGCCAACAATTTCCCATCGCCCATACTAACTCAACCTCAAGCTCCCATTGAACAACCATAAATCAGCAACCGGGGAGACAAGGGAGACAAGGAAGAATTGTACAGACGCGAAATTACCCTACGGGAACCCTAACGGGGAACGCGTCTCTACTGAACTCCTGAATTTTTTCCTGGAAGTTTTTTATCGGTACGTCGGGAGACGGGGTTAGTCGTTAGCTGCTGCCGTCCATTGCGAACAATGCTCAACATTTCGCCGAGTTGTTGTTCGATGCTACCAAGGACGCGATCGGCGTATTCGTCAGCGCCATCTTGAATTTGGGCGCATTCGGCTTGCGTCTGTTGATACATCTGTTGAAGCTCTTGCTGAGCTTTGTAGCGCATCTGTTCGATTTCAGACAAGGTTTGGCGTTGGATTGCGTCGCAATCCTGTTGCACCTGCTGCCTGATTTGATAAGCTTCTGCTTGGGCGTGTTGTACGATCCCTGTTTCGTCTAAAATTTGTGCGGCTCTCTGTTGAGCGGATTGGATTATTCTTTGGGCGTACTCTTCAGCTTCTGCTAAGATTTCTTGCTTTTTTCTCAGTAAAGCTACAGCTTGCTCAAAAGCTTCTGGCAAGTTCATTCTGACTAAATCCAACTGATTTAGCAGTTTATCTTCATCGATTAACGTCCACCGAACCAAAGGAACGCGAAAGCTTTCGAGAATGATTTCTTCAAGCAGATCGAGTTCTTGCTGGGGATCGAATTCTAAGGCTCGATTGGAAGCTGACGGATGGGGGCGATCGCCGCGATCGTCTTTAGATTGAGTGCGTGAGGGTGAATTTTGGCTGAACATAAGCGGATATTTTCCTTAACAATAGCTCGTCAGCAAATCTAGAACTGCCTTTAACTATAGTATTGATGTATGTCTCGCGCGACATTTTCGGGAACTAAGTGAGCAACAGAACCGCCGAACTTAGCAATTTCTTTCACAATGCTACTACTTAAAAAACTATATTCTTTCGTAGTTGCCAAAAAAACTGTTTCGATTTCATCTCGAAGTGTTTTATTGGTATGAGCCATTTGTAACTCTTTCTCAAAATCGGAAAGCACTCGCAGTCCTCGCAAGAGAACTTTAGCATTATGCAATTTAGCATACTCTACGGTCAGTCCTTGAAAACTATCAACTTCTACATTTGATAAATGTTGGGTACAGTGACGAATTTGTTCCAATCGTTTTTCAACTGAAAACATAGGATGTTTGCTAGGGTTAGACAAGACAGTGACGATTACTCGCTCAAATAGTTGCACCCCTCTCTCAATAATATCGAGATGACCTAGAGTAATCGGATCGAAGCTACCAGGATAAATTGCAATCACATTTACTCAATTTTTTAAGTTTTGTCTGAGAGTTCTTATTCTTTATTGACTGACGCAAAAGCAAGCCTTAAGATAAGACTATTTTTAATGAACTAACTTTAAAAGGAACCATGATTTTTGTCAAATTTCTCGTTTTCGCCGCGATCGCAATCGTTATTGTAAACTAGTAGCTTCTCTATTTGGCAAGGGCAATATCCCACTTTTAAATAATTTAATTACTGTTATCCTCGGTATTTTTGTAGCTTTTGAGGTAATTAAGTTAGGTCAAATCCTTTGGGAGAAGTTTATTTAGTTTTAAGAAACTTACAAGACTTATTTTAATAATGCAACAAGTAGACAGTATTTTCCAACAAATTACAGCAGAAATTCCTTTGCTGAAAAGATTGACCGATCGCGGAAAGTTACTTTTTGTAGGCGACCAAGAAACTATTCAATATTTGCAAAACTTATTTGAGCCAAGAAATCGTCATAGTAGCTATCACTATTATTGCTGGCAAGAAGGAAGAGACTCGCTAGAGTGCGATCGCCCAAGGGACAGCAGCTTTGTCGATCCCGATTTACTTTCAACTTATCAAGCTATTGTTGTCTCATCTGTTTATAACGAGCATATGATTTTTGATTGGGTTAACCAACAAATGAGTCAATTTCAGCTTACAATTCCTATTTTAAAGTTATTTTCGGACATTTTCGTCAATTTTATGTCAGGCCGTCCCTTGCTAGAAACTAACAAAAAAGAAATTGTTTATCCTAAAATTTCTTATGCTATTGCAACTACGCCGCGCTCTGGTTCTACGGTTTTAAGCGGTACTTTAGGAGCGACGAAAATTGCCGGATTTCCGAAAGAACATTTACGTTTTCCTTCTCAAACGCTAGCGCAACATTGTCGGTTTGATTATGTTAGATATTTAGAAGTTTTAATGCAGTATCAAACCACTGAAAATAGTGTGTTTGGAACTAAATTCATCGGTCATTTTTTTCAATCTCATTACAAAAGTAATTTTGACTTTAATAGACTATTAAATAAATTTAACTTTATTTATCTAAGAAGACAAAATAAAATTGCTCAAGCAACCTCAGTCTTAATTGGACAAAAAACTAAGACTTGGCACATTAGCTCTAACCAAAATCAACAAAACTATAAAAATCAACTATCACAAATACAAATAGAAGATTCTGACTTAGAACAGTTACACCGTCAGCATCAATCCATATTATCACAAGAACGTTTTTGGGAACATTTTTTTGAAGAACACAAGATTTCACCGTTAATTATTGACTACGAACATTTGATAAAATCTCCAGAAGAACAAATTAATCAAGTTTTAAAATATTTAAAAATAATTGATGAAGATAGAGTTAAAATATTACCTCAATATCAATATAAACTTTATAAGGTAATAAAAAAGCTCAATTTTTTCAGAAACGAGCGAAAAATTAGAATTTCATTAAGTAATAAAAAAATTCAATCCGATCTTTCTAAACTTTTAATACAAAGATATAAAGAAAAGTATAATTTTCAATAAATTATTCTCCCAAAAGTAAAATTATTATTTTTTAATTAGTTCTTTAAGTCGATAACGCAGAGTTTTAGGAAGAACTTGACGTAGCAATGTTTTAAGATCTTCAAATAAAAGTTTATATTTTTTGTGTTTTTGTTGGTTGACAAATAAAACTACCTTATCAAAGTTTTTGGGAGTATAGTTAAAAGATTTCATGAATTGAAAAATTTGTTCTTGTCTATCTTTAGATTCTGCCGTGTATTGATGGTTGAAGTTAAGCAAAAATTTAGTTTTTCCTTCTTTTAAAATAGCCGTACTCCCTTGCAAAATTTTTAATTCATTACCGCCTACATCAATTTTAATCAATGCAGGTTTAATGGGTTTGAATAGGGTGTCAAGCTTAAAAACATCTACAGAAATCTGTTCCCAAGATGATGATTCTTTAAATTCATCCTTAACTTGAGCTAGGTTAAATTTCAATAATATTTTATTATTAGGTAATTGAGAGCGCATGAAATTTTCTTGACCGTCGCGATCGCTCATGGCTATATTTAAAGGATAAATTTTATTTTTAGATTGTTTTTCCCATTCAAAGCTATTTTGTTTTAATTGCTCAAATTTTATTAAGTCTGGTTCGATCGCATAAACACTAATACGCTTGATTTTTTGAACAATCGGAAAAATAAGTTCTCCTTGATTAGCACCAACATCTACAAAAACATTTTCCGAATTTAAAAGACTTAAAGTTTTTTTTAAAAGTTGATTGTCTTGTCCTAAGCTTTCTTGAGAATGAGATATTTTCATAATCCCTTTTAAACTTTTAAAATCGATTGTAATTATTCTGCTTGACTAATACTTATACTAAAAATTGTTGACAAGTTTTTTCGAGGATATTAGTTGCATCGATTTGCATTTCTGGAGAAGGATAATATCGATTAAAAAGCTGACTATTACCGTATAATTTTCGGAGATCTTCTCGACCAGGATCGATAATTGCGGGTTTATTTGTAAATCTACTAATTAATAATTGAGGCATTCCTCTACTGGATGTACATTCGACATAGCGATCGCTATATTTCCTAATTTCGTCAATCATTTTTGAATTAACCAAATGGGGATATCTGCCGAATAAAGCGGCAACATCGCTACTAGTATATTTTTCTTGATAAAATGGTTCTCTTACTGAAAACCAGAATAATATTTTGGGAACTTCAATTATTTGAAGAAGTTCTTGAAAGTGTTTAACCCAATTTTGTCTAGTTTCAGTAATAATAGTTTCGACATAACTGCGATCGCGTTTTTCTAATAATTCTTTATAAGCTAAATCGGCTCCTATTTTAACTCCATCCGATAATCTAGTTAAATATTCTCGACCTCCACTATCAAAAAGAGAGTTACTTTCGCTTCTCCCTGACATAACTTGAACGATGGCAAATTTAGCATTGTTAATATACTCTATCAACGATGGATTTTGTAGAAAAAATAAAGGTCCCGCTCCAGAATATCCTAAATTTAATACGGGAAAATTTAATTTTTCTTGCAATAAAATTGGGTAGGGATTTTCGCAGTAACAACCAAAAGTTTGAGCGGCTCCCAAACAAACAAAATATTTTCCTTTATCTAAAGTTTTTGGTTGAGGTCCTCTAAAATATTTTCCTCCAGTATTCGGTAAAATATATCCCTGGTAGTCTATGACTTCCCAATCTCTCTTTTGATATTGCATGAAAACTCTACAGAAAGAACGATTGAATTAAATCAGCAAATATAAGTGAAGTTCCAGGACTTGCATAAAAACTCTATTTGTAGTGTAGACAATGCCCACTCTATGCTGTATACAGTATTTAAAATTTTTAATCTGCGTCAATCCTAATGTCTTTATCATCTTAGACTATCGAGTCAATAATTCAGAGATCGCCTAAATCCTGATGCGATCGCTATCATCATTGAGATTAATCAACTGTTGTTAAGAAATAACCGCTGTTTTTGCCGTCAATTTTAACAGTAAACCATATTCGATCCCTTCAACAACCGCCTGATAGGATGCGTCTAAAATATTAGTCGAAACGCCTACTGTCGTCCAGCGTTCTTTGCCATTACTCGACTCAACCAAGACGCGAGTTTTAGCAGCAGTTCCCGCACCGCCATCGAGAATACGAACTTTGTAATCTGTCAGGTGAAAATCCGCAATTTCTGCATAAAAATTAGCTAAAACTTTTCGTAATGCCTTATCTAAAGCAGAAACAGGCCCATTTCCTTCGGCGACCTCTAACAAGTCTTCTCCTTTCACTGCCACCTTAATCGTTGCTAGCGCGTTTCGGTAAGGCATCATATCCGTCCACTGCAACATATCGTAGTGTACTTGAAAGCCTTTGACTCGAAACATCTCTGGGCGCTGTCCCAAGGCTTCGCGCATCAACAACTCAAAACTAGCTTCGGCAGCTTCAAACTGATACCCTTCGCTTTCTAGCATTTTGAGGCGTTCTAAAATTTGCTTGCAGGCGGGATCTTGTTTGTCGAGATCGATCCCAAAACTCAGTGCTTTGGATAAAACGTTACTCAACCCCGATTGCTCGGAAATCAGAATTCTACGCTCGTTTCCCACCAATTCTGGCTGTAGGTGTTCGTAAGTAATTGGATTTTTCTGGACGGCTGAAACGTGCAACCCGCCTTTGTGAGCAAACGCCGAACGTCCAACAAAGGGAGCGCGATCGTCGGGAGCCATATTGACGATTTCGCTAACTAAACGGCTAGTTTCTACCAATTGCGCTAGTTGCCAATTTTCAAGACAGCGATAGCCTAGTTTAAGTTGTAAATTAGGGATTACCGTACATAAATTGGCATTCCCGCAGCGTTCTCCGTAACCGTTAATGGTTCCCTGTACCATTGTCGCGCCTTCGAGGACGGCTGCGATCGCGTTAGCAACTGCTGTTCCTGCATCGTTATGGGGATGAATGCCGAATTGGGGTTGTAAATCGAGGGGATTGTCTTGTGATAATTTCTGAATAACTTCTTTAACCGTTTGCGCGATCGCGTGAGGAAGCGTACCGCCATTAGTATCGCAAAAAACTAACCATTCAGCACCCGCATCTCTTGCCGTTTTGAGGCATTCTATGGCGTAATCTGGGTTATGTTTGTAACCGTCAAACCAGTGTTCTGCATCGTAAACGATTCGTCGTCCTTGGGAGCGAAGATACTCAATGGTATCGCGAATCATGTTGAGATTTTCTGCGAGCGAGGTTTTTAATCCTTCGGTCACGTGGAGATCCCAGGATTTGCCTACAATTGTTACCCAGCGAGTACCAGCAGCGAGAATCGCTTGTAGCATTTTATCTTCTGATGCAAGAATGTTGGGGCGACGAGTAAAGCAAAAGGCGACAACTTCAGCTTGGGTGAGGGGTTGCTCTTTTAACTGCCAAAAAATTGTACGTCTTTTGGATTGGCTCCGGGCCATCCTCCCTCAATAAAAGGAATTCCCATTTCGTCGAGTTTTCGAGCAATGGTCAGTTTATCTTCGACTGACAGGGAGATTCCCTCTTGCTGAGCGCCATCTCTGAGGGTAGTATCGTAGAGCCAAATCTGGTTAGCAGTACTCATGAAATCGTTAAATTATGTAAACTTGTGTAAAGGATAGAAATTAATTTTTTAGAATTTAGTCGCGAATGCCTACAGTAAACGCTTTTGGAAAAACGATCGCTTGCCCTGAAGGAGCCAATTTACGCAAAGTCTTAATCGAAAATGGCATCGAGCTTTACAATGGCAATGCCAAGATTATCAACTGTATGGGAATTGGCAGTTGTGGGACTTGTGCAGTAGAGATAGAAGGGGAAGTGTCCGAACCGAATTGGAAAGACAAAACCAGGAGATCGCTTCCTCCCCATTCTCCAGCAAAAAACCGCCGTTTGGCTTGTCAAACGAAGGTTTTAGGAGATATCCGCGTGACTAAGTATGATGGTTTTTGGGGACAGGGCGATCGCGTTGTGTGGACGCAAGAAGGAAAGATCGCACAACAATAATTAAGGTTTCTCCTAAAAAACTGTCAGAATAATCTATCTTAAGATCGTAGGTTATCCTGACAGTGCGACAAAGGTTTCTTAAATTTTAGTTAACAATATAGAGTTAAAAACTAGGCAGCTTGGAGGCGATAATTGCGATCTAACCAGCAACGAGGAAGCGGTTCGCCTGAAGGAAAATTTAACTCGGATTTCATAAAGGTTTCAGGGTCTTGTAATTCTTCCCCGCAGTGGTATCTTCCGATAATCTCGCTCAAACAAGGATCGTACAAATTCTCTGGGGTTAAAACTTCTACTAATTCGCCATGAGGTTTATGCGTTAAAAACATATTTCCTCCTTTATTATCAATCCTTGACAACTTTGGTATAGCACAAATGCTCCCAAGAAAATGTCAAATAATGTAAAGCCATTAAATTATTAAAAAACGTGATAGATAATAAACCTAATTCACTTTCAATATTTCGGATTTCTTTCTTAATTCGGATAACCTTAATTAGCTTATATATAGCTCTAACAATTCCCCTTCCTTTTTTAGCAGAAGCCACATCTGCTCCCGTGCCACCTGTAGTTTTATGGATTGCGATCGCAGTTGGGTTTATTTTCTTATACGGAGCATTGAGCGAACAGATTATTTTAGATGAAGAAACAATTCAAGTTACTTATCCTAATTGGTTTTTATTTTTTCGTCAGGGATGGTCGTTAGCTTGGTCAGAAATTAAAGATTTAAAATTGCGAACTACCGGACAAGGTGGATTAGTTTATTACTTTATTACTCATTCAGCAGAGCGAGCATATTTGTTACCGATGCGAGTAGCGGGTTTTGCTCGTTTGGTCAAAATTGTTGAAGAAAAAACGGGAATCGATATGACTGATATTCGACCGCTATCGCAACCTTGGATGTATTTAATTTTGATGGCGTGTACTTTGTTGTTGTTGCTTATTGATGGTTGGACAATTTGGACAGCGACGACACAAATTGGATAAAATTCTTTAAATTTAACATCCTGGCAATCTTAGTATAGGCTTCAATGTCACATCAATATTCGGTGTTAGTAATGATGAGCTAATAACGCGATAAATTGCTGAAAGTGCAATTTATCGATTCCCTGAGATTCCTGATTAATATCATTCGATATTAAATAATCTTTGTTTTTGATATATTTGTCATAGTTTAGAATTTCTGATGCTATTGTCATCTATCTTTTTGTTTATTTCTAGTCATTCTTTAAAGTAGATTAAACGCTCTAACAAAATTCAAAATATATAATACCAAGCCTCTCTTTAGTTAGAAGTGAAATGAGTTATTAACCAGTAACTTGTTAAATATGCGATCGCATTACAAGCTAACAGAGTTATTTTAAGCAGCTTTGTGTCTGAAAAATGAAGAAATTTGCAATTAATTTCTTCAATCTAGCTTAACTCAATTCATCAACTTGCTTTAGGGAATTAACCATGCAAAAACCAAATCCAAGCACAACAATTCAGCAAGCAGACAACCAGAAAATCTATTTTCTTCGCTATCTTTCTCTTACACCTGTTTTGGCTGTTTTACTAACGCTATTTATGACTAAAATACTAACTCTTGCTATCTTAAGCCTATTTTTTATTATCGATTTTCCTTTTAAAGTGTTAGCAGAAACAGTCTTAGAAAGGATCGAACGAACGGGAGAAATCAATGCAGGTGCGCGAAAAAATGCTGTTCCGTTTGGTTATGAGAATAGTCAAGGTCAATGGACGGGATATTCAGTCGAATTCTTAAAAATTATTCATCGTCGTCTCGAACAAAAATTAAATAAACCAATTAAATTAAATCTACAAGAAGTGACCATCGATAATCGTTTTAAAATGGTTCAAAATGGAAGAGTCGATCTTGTCTGCGATGCGACGAGTATTACTCAACAGCGATTAGATTTAGTTGATTTTTCAGTACCATTTTTTATGGCAGGTACGCAATTTTTGATTGATAAACAAGATATTAATAATATTGATATTGGTGGAACTTTAGCGAAAGTTCCTGTTGCTTATATTCCGAATACAACGACCGATCGCTTAATTCGTCAAGTTTATCCATTGGCAAATTGGCAACCCGTTAATAATCGTCAACAAGGAATAGAAAAATTAAAAAAAGGTGAAGTTAGCGCAGTAGCTAGCGATGGTGTTTTATTACTTGGAGAATTAGTAAGACAAGGGGGTGAGATGAAAGATTTTATACTCATTCCAGAAATACCAATGACCTCAGAACTTTATGCTTGTATTCTTCCAAAAAACGAGCCTCGATGGAAGGAATTTGTTGATACAAGTATTGCAGGAAAGGAAAATCATCAACTTCAAGAAAAATGGTTTGAGTTAGAAACAGAAAGCTTTCCTTATATAATAAAGACCTTACCTTAAAATCGGCAATTTAGGTTAATAGTCATGTCTTTTGTTGGTTTACATACTCATAGCGATTATAGCCTTCTTGATGGAGCTTCTCAAATTCCCGATCTCGTCATCGCGCGGTAGAATTAGGAATGCCTGCGATCGCCGTTACCGATCATGGCGTTATGTATGGCGCGATCGAATTATTAAAAGTTTGTCGTAATAAAGGGATTAAGCCAATTATTGGCAATGAAATGTATGTCATTAACGGTGATATTGAAGATACAAACAAGCGCTATAAAAAATACCATCAAGTTGTTTTAGCAAAAAACAACCAAGGTTACAAAAACTTAGTTAAATTAACAACAATATCTCACCTCAAAGGAATGCAAGGCAAAGGCATTTTTGCTCGTCCTTGCGTCAATAAAGAGCTACTAGAAAAATATCATGAAGGATTGATTGTTACTAGTGCTTGTTTAGGGGGCGAAATTCCTCAAGCAATTCTCGCAGGAGATTTGCAACGTGCTAAGGAAGTTGCTAAATGGTATAAAAAAATTTTTAAAGATGATTATTATTTAGAAATTCAAGATCACGGTTATCAAGAAGATCGAATTGTCAATATTCAAATTGCTAAAATTGCTCGCGAACTTGGTATCAAAATCATCGCTACCAATGACTCGCATTTTACCTCTTGCTACGATGTTGAAGCGCATGATGCCTTACTTTGCATTCAAACAGGCAAATTAATAATTGAAGAAAAACGCTTGCGCTATAGCGGTACAGAATATCTTAAATCCCCCCAAGAAATGCGGCAATTATTCCGCGATCATCTAAGCGATGACGTTATTGAAGATGCCATTGCCAATACAATAGAAATTTCCGAAAAAATTGAAGTTTATAAAGTTTTAGGCGAACCGCGTATCCCAGATTATCCCGTTCCTGCGGGTCACACACCAGATAGTTATGTAGAAGAAGTTGCCTGGCAAGGATTGATCGAACGCCTCAAATGTCGATCGCGTGCCGAACTGGATCCAACCTATAAAGAACGGTTGGAATACGAATTAAAAATGCTTCAAAAAATGGGTTTTTCAACTTATTTTTTAGTCGTTTGGGATTATATTAAATTTGCCAGAGATAATAATATTCCCGTTGGCCCAGGAAGAGGTTCTGCCGCAGGTTCTTTAGTTGCTTACGCGCTAAAAATTACCAATATAGATCCCGTTCATCACGGATTGTTATTTGAAAGATTTCTCAATCCCGAACGAAAATCTATGCCAGATATCGATACAGATTTTTGTATCGATAGACGCAATGAAATGATTGACTACGTAACAGAAAAATACGGCGAGGGTAACGTCGCTCAAATTATTACTTTCAACCGTTTAACCTCAAAAGCAGTATTAAAAGATGTTGCTAGAACTTTAGGTGTTAGTTATGCAGATTCAGATCGCATGGCAAAACTCATTCCCGTCGCCAGAGGAAAACCCGCTAAACTCAAGGTGATGATTTCCGAGAAAACGCCGGAACAATCATTTAAACAGGCGTATGAAAACGAAATAGTTAAAATATACAACGATCGCAAAGAAGAAATCGGAGAAATTCCCGTTCGGCGTTGGGTAGATATGGCAATTCGCATCGAAGGAACTAACAAAACCTATGGCGTTCATGCTGCTGGCGTAGTAATTTCTTCGCAACCTTTAGATGAAATCGTCCCCCTACAAAAGAATAACGAAGGTGCCGTTATCACCCAGTATTTCATGGAAGATTTGGAATCGCTGGGATTGCTAAAAATGGATTTTCTTGGGTTAAAAAACCTAACAACTATTCAAAAAACAGCCGATTTAATAAAACAGAATCAAGGTCATGAAATAGATTTAGACCAGTTACCACTAGATGAAAGAAAAGCACTACAAATTTTAAGTAAAGGTGCGATCAAAAAATTACCGCCTGATGTAGAAAACACTCATAAACTATTAGAAACAGGCAATTTAGAAGGAATTTTTCAATTAGAATCTGATGGTATGCGTCAAATAGTTAAAGACTTAAAACCATCGGGAATTGAAGACGTTTCTTCAATTTTGGCACTCTATAGACCTGGCCCTTTGGATGCAGGATTGATACCAGAATTTATCGATCGCAAACACGGTCGAAAACCTATTACTTATCAGCATCAATTATTAGAGCAAATCTTGCATGAAACTTATGGAGTTCTCGTTTACCAAGAACAAATCATGAAACTCGCGCAAGATTTGGCTGGATACACTTTAGGAGAAGCCGATTTATTGCGTCGCGCGATGGGTAAGAAAAAAGTTGAAGAAATGCAGAAACAACGAGAAAAATTTATCGATGGTTCGGCAAGAAATGGAGTTACGCGCGACGTGGCAGAAGAACTATTCAAGCAAATGCTTGATTTTGCTGAATATTGTCTCAGTTATGACACAGAAATTTTAACTGTTGAATATGGCGCAATGCCGATTGGTAAAATTGTTCAAGAGAAAATAGATTGCACGGTTTATACAGTAGATAATAATGGGTTTATCTACACTCAACCGATCGCTCAATGGCACGATCGCGGTCAACAAGAAGTGTTTGAATATATTCTAGAAGATGGCTCGATAATTCGCGCGACCAAAGACCATAAAATGATGACAACTGACGGACAAATGCGACCTATAAACGAGATTTTTGAAAAAGGACTGGCTCTCAAAATGATTTCAGAAAAGTCTATAGCCATTCTCTTTTAGATGAGATACACAGCTTATAGTTTTAAGGCAGTAGGTACTCTTGCAATAGGAACTCTTATAGATTTCATAGCTGTGAGAAACGCTATATCTAGCTCGTTTTATCTTGTGTTTCTGTATTTCTAAAAAAGCATCCGCACTTTCCTATTTTCTTAAAATTTATAGGCGCTAATTACTAATCTTTTCTTGAATAAAATCGACAATTTTTTGATTAATTTTTTTTTGAGTTTCTGTGCCATCAATTTTTAATAGTAGCCCTTTATAATTATTAAATATTGTTTGATAATTATGTTTGACTTGTAAAAGTTTATTGGCATTTTCATAAACATCTTTGATGGCGCGATCGCGAATTCTTTCCAAAGCCACGTCAACTGGAAGCTCGATATAAATAACTAGATCGGGATTGGGAAATCTTTTATTTAAATTACTGACAAACTCAAATTCTTGTTGAGAATTGCAATTATATGCCAGTGAAGAAAAATAATATCTGGGAGTAATTACATAAGTTTTGTCTTGTTCTATCGATTTAAAGACACCATCAATATGGTTATATAAATGATAATGGCGATCGGCCGCAAATAAATAAGCCATTTGCTCGTCGAACTCGCGACCGTCTTGATTTAAAATCGTTTTATTTTGTAAAGCTTGCCTTAATAACTTTCCAATAATTCCCTCCGAAGGTTCGGGACTAACAATTGCTCGTTCGCCTTGTTCGATAAAATAATCTTTTAAAAGGGTGGCTTGTGTTGACGTACCAGAACCATCAATTCCCTCAAAAACAATAAATAATGGTTTCATTGCTAATAAATTTTATAAATTTATTTAAAAAACTACGCAACCAACTTAATAAAAAATCTAATAATCTTTTTAGTCTTGTATTTCTTTTTAAACGCCGATTCTGCCATTCAAAAGCGCATGATAAAAGAATTTCTGAAAAAGTAAAAGGAAGAAAGTTATCGGTAAAAGCGTTTAGTTTGATTCTGTTTTTAATGGCCCATGTTATTGTACCAATTAATTCTTCAGCTTGAGAACCAATAATATGCGCTCCCATAATTTCACCATTACTTCTAACAATTATCTTACAAAAACCCGTGGTTTCTCCTAATAATTGCGCGATCGCGATACCCTTAAAATTTTGTTTGATAACCCATACATCCTTACCATATTTTGTTATTGCTTCTGCTTCTGTTAAACCCACTCGTGCAATTGGGGGATTGGTAAACATCACATCAGGAATTGTTTGAGGATCGACTTTAAATAAAGGAAAAAACAAAGCATTTTTAACCGCAATTCTGGCTTCGTATCGAGCTAGATGATTCAGCAAATAACCACAAGCATAAATATTAGGATTAGTCGTTTGTAATTTATGATTGAGTTCGATCCCGCGATCGCTTATCTTAACGCCAACGCCTTCTAAATTTAACCCTTCAATATTAGGTTGCTGCTTTCCAACTAAAATAATTTCATCGGTTTCGATCGCCCGATTTCCTGCTTGCAACCATTTTTTCTTCTCAATCTGTTGTATCTGCGTTACCTGACTATCAACAAGAATTTCAATTCCCGATGCTTCTAAGTGTGCCTGAATTAATTGAGCAACTTCTAAATCTTCTGTCGATAAAAGCTGTTTATCTTCAATAAGAAGAACGATATTTCTACCCGTCTGCCTCAAATTTTGTGCGAGTTGTATAGCAAAAGGACTGCTCCCTATAATCGCTAACTCTCTAGCAAGCGATTCTAAGACCTCTTTTCGACACAGATCGCTTGGCGTTAGATACCCAACTCGTTCTATCCCTTCAATGGTTTTGGGAACGAGATGCGAACCCGTTGCCAAAAGATAACTTCGCGATCGCAGTTTTCTATTTTCGATAATAAATGCTTGACGGGGCAATCGGCAAAATTCCCCCGAACCGCGAATAACATCAATGCCTAACGCCGCCAAAGTTGCTAGAGAATTTTGCTCGGCTAAAATTGCTTTCGCTTCTTGCTCCCAAACTTGAGACTGAGATAATTGTATTTCTAAATGAGAAATCGGCTGGTAAACGCCGAGTTGCCTTGCGATTTCTAACTGTTTGCTTAAATGAGTAACATGACTCAACGTGCGGTTAAAAATAGCATCCAAGCCATCGCTACAATCTTTAAAAGGCTGTTCGACAAGAGCCACGCGAGCTTTGAAAGAAGCAGCAGCTAAGGCAGCAAAAATTCCTTCCTGACTCGCTCCAATTATGACAAGATCGTATTCTATACTCATCGCGATCGCTGATGTGCAGACGCGATAGATCGCGTCTCTACCATTAATTACTGATTACTGATTCGGTTAATCCTTCTAATAGTCGCTGATTTTCTGGATGGGTACGCACTGCAATCCGAAAGTAGCGATCGCCTAATTCGGGGAAACTCAGACAGTCGCGAACGAGCAAACGATGTTCTTTAAGCAGTTTTTCTTGCAATTCGACACTCGATCCCTCGGTACGCACGAGCAGAAAATTGGCGGCTCCTTTGAGAGGATGAAATCCTGGTAACAAGGACAGTCCTTTGTATAGTTTATATCTAGTTGGGAGCAACCAATCCCAGGTTTGCTTTTGGAAATCGGTATCTCGCACGACCGCTTCGGCTGCTACTGCCGCTAAAACGTTGACAGGCCAAGGATCGCGCCACTGTTGCCAGCGCCTAAGACGGTCGGGATGCGCGATCGCATAACCCAAGCGCAGTCCGGGCAAGCTATAGAATTTCGTTAGCGATCGCAAAATTACCAAATTTGGATAATCCTGGACTGCCCCGATTAAACTGTGTTGCTTCTCTGGGGGGAGAAAGTCCATAAATGCCTCATCTATGACGACTAGAGAAAATCTTTCTAGATAAGACATCAGTTGCTCGCGCAAAAATAGTTTTCCTGTAGGATTGTGGGGATTATTCAGCAACAGCCCTGCTGCTGAATAAGGGGTTAAAGAACTAAATCGCGAGTCGATTTCCCCTTCCCCACTCTCCAAATCTAGCTGCCAAGCTTGAATCTTCGCCGAAAAAGTCTTTAGTGCCCGCCAGTAATCGCCAAAAGCGGGGGTGACTAGATATGTTACATCCTTTTGGGACAATTCCCAACCGGCCCAAGTTAGTAACTCTGCCGAGCCATTTCCTGGCAGAATCCAGTCTGGTGTTAGCTGATGCCATTGTGCCAGAGCAGAGCGTAACTGGAAGTAACTCGGATCTGGATAAGCAGATAGTTGGGTCAATCCTTGTTGAATTGCCGCGATCGCGCTAGATGGCGGTCCCAAGGGATTGATGCTGGCTGAAAAATCAGTAATGAGGGAACCTGGACAGCCTGCGATGCTAGCTGCCCAAGCTAAGTTTCCTCCGTGATTTGGTCGATTCAAGCTGGCTGCCGTTCGATGGGACGAAACTATTTTGGCGCGACTTTCTCTTTGAAGAGCTTACCTGCTGAGAATGCAGGAACCTTAGTTTCTGGAATAATCATTTTTTCATTGGTTTTGGGGTTGCGGCCTTCTCTGGCTTTGCGTTGTCTGGCCTCGAAGGAGCCAAAACCTACTAAGGTAACTTTATCTCCCGTAGAGACGGCTTCCATAATCGCTTCGATCGCAGCCGTAAGAACTGCATCGGCTTGTTTTTTGGTGACAGTTGCTTTCTGAGCTACTTTATCGACTAATTCACCTTTATTCATCTACTAATCTCCTATTTTTTCGCAATTAGTTGTGTTTTTTTGTTTACTAGGTTTTGGTAAACCTTAAGTATGTTAGCGAAATTCTTCAAACCGATCGAGACAAAATCGCGAGATCGATCTCTGAAATCCTGATAGGCTCAAAGTTTCACTGCATTATTCTAAGCCTAATTGGTTCGATCTGGATCGCTAAAACGTTTATTTTATATAGATTTCAACAATTTTTTTGTTTTTTGAGCGCGATCGTCTAAATTTCAGGGGGTAGATAAAAATTTAAAAAACATTAAAAGTCCTATCCAGTAAGCTTTTGAAGAATTCTTTCTTGTTTTTCTACAATTTTGAAAAAAAACTTAAGATAGAAACTTAAAGAAAGCCACTTCGTACTTTTGAAATAAATCGCATCATTTTTTTCATAATTTAAATAAAATAATGATAATGATAGGTAAAAGTACTAGAGAATATATACTCATGAGTAGCGAGCAGTCTCAGTCTCCCGCCTCCCTCTCAGATAGGGAATTAGAAATCCTCGATTTGGTAGCTAATGGTTTGACTAACGACCAAATTGCCAAAACCTTAGAAATCAGCAAACGCACGGTTGACAATCATGTGAGTAATATCATCAAAAAGACCAACACAAAAAACCGCGTAGAGCTAGTGCGCTGGGCATTACACTGGGGAAAAGTCTGTCTCAACGATGTGAATTGTTGTGCTTTACCGTTTTCTAGTTCGCCAATCAATAACTAACAGACACTCTCACAAATTTGCATTTTTTTGCCAGACTATCTTGGCAATAAGTTTGATTTGTGGGTTGAGTGGTTGTAGTGGTGATGCAAGTCTTGTCACCCCACCTCCACAAGATTTTGGTTCTAGTCTCAACACGACCGCAGCAGAACAGTATGCAAGTTTTTCATACGATGGACGCTATTTAGTCTTTGCATCCGATCGTAGGGCAAACCGAGGCATTTGGCTCTACGATATGCAAAGTCGCCGTCTCGTTCCTTTACCAGGATTGAACCAACCTGGCATCGTACAAGACGAACCAGATATTAGTGCAGACGGTCGTTATCTCGTTTATGTTTCCGAACAATCGGGCAAACGCGATATTTTTGTTTACGATCGCCAAACGCTGAAGACAGAAAATGTGACTCAAAATTGGTTGGGCGAAGTCCGTCACCCAACGATTAGCGGCAACGGACGCTTTATCGCCTTTGAGACAAACCGCAACGGACAATGGGATATGGTTATCTACGATCGCGGTTCTAATGCAGAAGTGTCTATTCCTCAAACTGGAGATAGGTGACTGGGATATCGGGACACTGGGAAATTGGGAGATCGGTGACTGGGATACTAGGATACCCTTGAAAGTTACAGCAACCTACCCAATGACCAATCCCCAATCCCCAATCACATAGAAACTTTAAGTGTAGCAGGATGAGCGCGATCGCCACTCAAGACAACGCCTCGCTTATTGGACTCCAAGTGACGCACGATTTTATAGACTGCTTCTACTTCATCGGGAAATCCGGCTTTTTGGGCGAGACTTGCTAAATCTAACGGTTCGTTTGCCGATTGTAGTGCTTCTACGATGTGTTTTTGCAAATCTAAAATAGTAGCTGCCATCTTTTTGCCTGCTTCTACCCCTGGTTGATGATAGGCATTGATATTAACTAAAGAAGCATACAACCCTACTGCTCTTTCGTAAAGGGCAATTAATGCGCCGACCATGCGAGGATTGACTTGAGGAATGGTAACGGTAATCGAATCGCGATGCTTTTCGTAAAGTGCCGCCCTCGTTCCTTGAATGAATGCCGATAAATAGTCACCAGCAACAATTCCTGGATCTAATTCTATCGAGGGTTCCTGACGATCTTCGAGAACTTCGATAAACGTTGCAAAGAAATTGGGCACTCCTTCGCGCAATTGTTGGACGTAGGCGTGTTGGTCGGTCGATCCCTTGTTCCCATAAACGGCAATGCCTTGATAAACCGTATTGCCATCGAGGTCTTTTTCTTTCCCCAAAGATTCCATAACCAACTGTTGCAAATAACGGCTAAATAGGTAGAGGCTATCTTTGTAGGGAAGCACCACCATATCTTTTTCCCCTTTTCCATTACCCGCATAGTACCAGGATAAAGCCAGGAGTGCGGCGGGGTTGTTTTTGAGTTCTGGAACTCTAGTAGCGGCATCCATTTCTTTAGCGCCAGCTAGCATGGCACGAATGTCAATTCCTTCCAAAGCAGCGGGAAGCAAACCAACAGCAGATAATTCCGAGGTGCGTCCTCCCACCCAGTCGAACATGGGAAATGTCGCCAACCAACCTTCCGATTTGGCGACTTTATCCATGTTGCTTCCTGGCATCGTAATCGCAACGGCTTGTTGGGCAAAGTCTAATCCTTGCTTTTCGTAAGCGTTTTTAGCTTCTAACATCCCGTTACGAGTTTCGGGAGTTCCGCCAGATTTGGTAATGACGATAACTAAGGTACTGTTGAGACGGTCTTTAAGTTGGGTAAATACGCGATCGAACCCAGCCGGATCGTTATTATCAAAGAAATGGATTGCCATTGGGGGAAACTCTGATGTCAACGCTTCAGAGACAAACTGCGGCCCCAATGCCGACCCGCCAATCCCAATCGAAAGAATATCGGTAAATTTAAAGGCTTGTGGCGGTTTAATGCCTCCAGTATGAATTTTTTGGGCAAAAGTTTCAATATCTTGTATCGAGCTTTCGATTTCTTGTTTAATCTCTCGATCTGGTGCTAAATCGGGATCGCGCAACCAGTAATGACCGACCATGCGATTTTCGTCGGGATTTGCGATCGCACCTTTTTCTAGTGCTTCCATATCTTGGAAGGCTTTTTCAAATTTTGGCTTTAACGTTGCTAGCAGTTCATCATCGAACCGCATTCGGCTGATGTCGAGATACAGTCCTAAGCCTTCGTGATAGTATAGCCAGTCTTGGTAACGTTGCCAGAGTTGTTGGGAAGTCATCAGCAATTAATTCTCACTTATCCGTTATTCATTATCAGCGATCGTCTCTTAAGTTTTCGATATTCAATGATTTTTTTAACGGTTAATTTTGCGATCGCGCTTGGTTAGAAAGAAAGGAACCAGAAAGAAATATGCTAGCTTATTTCCTAGCCTTTCACACTTCCCAATCTTTAACCCTCAATTCCCAATGACTCAACTATTACCGTGGTATTGGAAGAAGCTGCCGTTAGAAAATAGAACGGGTTCGGAAGTGTTTGAGAGGTTATTTTATCAAAAAGATACAATCGGGACTCTTTTGGAAAGTCCAGCTTCAAGGCTGGGCGATCGCTCTCCTTTATCACGTTATTCTATTTGTGCTGGTTCTCCTCGCCTCATCGACGGAAAGCCTCAGTTATGGACACCGCAAGTAGGCAAAATCCTTCCTTTTCTTCGCAGTCTGCTACAAAAATCGCCACAAAACGACGATTCGCCAGCGCATCTTCCTTTTACTGGCGGTTGGTTGGGTTGGTTAGGATACGATTTAGCTTGGGAAATCGAAAAACTTCCTTATTTAAAAAATGATCCTCTTCCTTTTCCCGTTGCGTATTGGTACGAACCTGCTTCTTTTGCCATTATCGATTCTTGGGAGGAGGTTTTGTGGTTAGCGAGTAGCGATCTGGCTGAATGCGATCGCCTACAACATAAACTAGCAAAGTCGAAAGTCGAAAGTAAAGGTTCTCCCTTGTCCCCCTTGTCTTCCACCCCCCTATGTCCCCCCCACTCTCCCCCCTTTGCAAGGGGGGAGTTGGAGGGGGGTAAAGGCAATGAAAGGGGGGTCAAAAATTCTCCCAAACCTCTTACGTTTCTATCAAACCAAGCAGATTATGAGGAAGTTGTCAGACGGGCAAAAAAATACATTCAGGTAGGAGATATTTTTCAGGCAAATCTTTCGCTTCGATTTCAAACCGCTACTAACGCCGATAGTTGGTCGATTTACCGCACTTTGCAAGCGATTAATCCCTCTCCCTTTGCTAGCTACTGGCAATCTCCCTGGGGAGCAGTTATTAGTTGCTCTCCCGAACGATTGGTTCAATTACAAGGACGCAAAGCACAAACGCGACCCATTGCAGGAACGCGCCCTCGCGGTACTACTAAAGAACTCGAACAACGCCTAGAACGCGAATTATTAAATAACATTAAAGAAAGAGCCGAACACGTAATGCTCGTCGATTTAGAACGTAACGATCTCGGACGGGTATGTGAGTGGGGTTCGGTGCAAGTTGACGAGTTATTGACTATCGAGCGTTATAGCCACGTTATACACCTCGTCAGTAATGTTTGCGGAACGCTGCAACCCAATTATGATGCGGTAGATTTAATTCGTGCTTTATTCCCCGGCGGTACGATTACAGGATGCCCGAAGGTTCGCTGCATGGAAATTATTGAAGAACTCGAACCCGTCCGCCGCAGTTTATTTTACGGTTCTTGCGGCTATCTCGATCGCAGGGGGAATCTTGACTTAAATATCTTCATCCGCACGTTATTAATGAATCATCATAACTCAATCGTTTGGGGACAAGTTGGAGCGGGGATTGTGGCTGATAGCGACCCTGAAAAGGAATGGTACGAATCGCTTAACAAAGCAGAAGCGCAATTAGCTGCTTTAAGATTAGTCGAGCGTAGTTAAGCTATTCCATCTCTTGAATTGTCTATTAACAATTATCCCGTTCCAGAAGCATTTTGTCCGTAAGCTTGCCAAGCTAGATCGATTAATCCGTGAAAATAGCTACTGCGACCACCGAACTGCCTTTGCGACCGTCGATGCTAATATTAGGCACCGAAGCATTTTGCAATCGCTTCTTTGCCTCATCTGCTCCGATAAAACCTGCGGGTACTCCAACAACTAAAGCAGGTTTAATTTCTTCTTGCTCGATAAGATCGACTAAACTCGTCAAGGCAGTTTGAGATTGACCGATAATAAAAATTGCTTCTGGGTAACGTCTGGCGAGAGTTTGCATTCCCCAAGCCGTTTGTGTCTTTTCTTTTTGGGGTCGCGTAATCGTTTCTGAACTGCAATAAATGGGATTGACAAAAGTTTTCTGTAAGTGAGGCAAGATTCCAACCTGCACCATTGGTACATCAACGATAATGGTACTGCGAGCCGCTAGTGCTGCGGCTCCTGCTTGGAGTGCTTTGTCTGAAAACTTAAGCAGAAACTGATATTCAAAATCGGCAGTCGTGTAGATAACGCGACGGGCAATTTCATACTCAGCAGGAGCTAATTGACTTTCTCCGATTTCGCGATCGATAATTGCCAAACTTTGTGCGTCTGTTATATGCCATTCCATGCTTCAGTTAGGGGTTCCTGTTATGTTTTCGATGTGGTGGGCTGATTGACTATTGGTGAGAGATAGGCGACTAAAGCCCCCATTAAAAATCCCATTATATTGCGCAATAGGGGCAACCAATCCGAGGTACGAGTCACAACTGGCCCAATTCCAAAGGAGATGAATAAAATTCCCCATAGCGGCGATAGAATCAACACCCACTGCCATGCAAATTTTTGTCCTTCTTTGCGAGGGATTGCGGCTAACCCACAAACAATACCGCCTATGATTGAGGTAGTTAGCGTCAAAATCCATTGTTCTCTGGGAAGTCCTGGAACTACTCGACAACCGTTTTGGAGTAAACAATTTTTAACGGTTTCTAAGGATTGGGCGATCGCGATATTTTGACCATTTTCGCGCACGAAGTACATATTCCCAAAACGCGCTTGTAACTCAATCCAGAAGGTACGCGGTAAGAGTTCGTAGACAGCATCGCCGATGCTAAAAGCCAAGAGATTTCCCCCTCTGCCGTCAGCCACTAATAAAATACTTTTATCGTCCAATCCCCAAAAATTAATTACGGCACGTCCTGGACTGCGATCGAACTGAGTCAATATTCTCAGCTTCCAACCCGTATCTTGCTCGAATTCGTCGATCTCTTTAATTAAATTCTCTTGCTGAAGTTTGGGGAGGTAATTCGCTAGATCGACTACGGGGGTCACAGTATCGGGTAATAATTCTGGATTATTAACCGCCCATGCCTCCCCAGGAGCAATGACCCAAGATAAAAATATTAAAAAACAGGTTACTAAACCGAGCGAGAATCGCTGAATCCAAGAGTTTTGCATGGCAATGTTAATTTTAAACTTAATTTTGTCTTAGTTTCTTTACACTTGTTTACCTTATTTTAAGATTATAGAGATGATGTGGCTAGCGATGCGTCTCAAACCTAACTAAATCGAATCTTGCCAAACTATTCTTCGTCGCGATCGCGTAGCGTGGGCTTTACCCATTCAGTTTTGCCGCTACCCCTTGGACAATCGTCCTCTATTCGCGATCGCGAACTCGTTTCTAGCGAGGTTTGCTCTCTTGAAGTCAAACGTTCCGACGAACGTTCTCGCCGGGGTGGATAGCGCTTCCAAGTTTGCCAAGCTGCTTTTACTCCAGCCACAACGCCGCGAGTCTCTCCATGAACTTTATCGATCTGTTTTTTGGCCCCATTAAAAGAGCGATCGACTTGTTTGACGATATTAGAAGCGCTTTTGATGCCTTCATCGATTTCGTCAGTGAGTTCGCTAATTTCTAATCCCGTTAAGCGTATAGCTTCTAGCGTTGGTGGAAATTCCCGTCTGAGAGTGTCAAAAAGTTTTTCAGCGCTGCGTGCAGCCCGTGCGAGTTCTTGTAAAGCTGGAAGCGCAGCAATTAAGACAGCCGTTAAACTGACTGCCACGAGTAAAATCGATAATCCAAGCCAAAATAAAGGATCGCTCACGCTTTTGTTGCCTACAGACGAGTTTCTGTTGAATTTGTATTGCTAGTAAGATCGCGAGGTGGTTCTATTTCTTGCGTTTCTAGCTGGCTGGCTTCAATCCCAGCCGCGATCGCTTCTTTGAGTCTGGTCAGCGTTCCACCCCAGTTTCGCATTGCCGACTCTGATAAGCGATCTGTCTGAAGTTGTAGGCTTGTCGATAGATCTTCTGCTATCTCTGGGAGCGCATCAGCCGATTTTTTTAAAATTCGCCGCGTTTCTTTTCCCGATCGCGGCGCTACTAGTAGCCCTGCGATCGTTCCAATCGCCCCACCAACTAACATTCCTGCTAGAAATGCTCCTGCATTACTTTTTTTCATTTTCTCGCCTCTTGCTTAACACCAATTTTATGCAAATTTTATGAACGAGAGAGAGATTTTCTGAAAAATTTGTTTTTCGCTCCTCTAAAGCTGCGGTCGCGCCTTCGCGTCAATTCTTCTAAGTAGTATAGCGATCGCAACAGGATTTTAGCTAATGGTCAAAAGGATGAGATCGTTCGGTAATTTTACTGTTCTTTTCTGCCTAGCGGTTGTGCTTTTTGCCTTCTCCGTATTAGTTTTAGACGGTTGTAGCGATCGCTCAATCCCATCAATAATCTAAAACTCTAAATCCTAGTTTAAAAAACATTTTTAATGAATTTATTTGAGCTTTGACTTTAATGCAAGTTAGGTGCGCAATGGTTTTGCCTTTTTAAAAAATAAAGAGAAAACATAATGATGAAAATTTCTTCTTATTAAGGCAAGTTATAATTTTACCCACTAAAAAATACTCGGTAGCAAACTCCTTTCGATTGAATCTCTTCTAACAAAGAAGTAGATTTACAAGTAGCTATTTAGAATGATAGAAGTTCACCATAACTTTAAAAAGGAATAAGAGTTTTTAAAGATTCTGTAAAGAAAACCATTAGCTTTTTATAGGTATTTACAAAAAAACAATGATATTTTAGACTGGAGTTGTGGAAAATCCCTAACTGTTTCTAAAAGAATCAGTAAAATCACAGCCGTAAGGCAAGGTCTTTTACATTATATTTGTTTCAAAAAAAATTGTTCCTTATGTTTCTTCTAAGCCGATCCTTTTCAACTGTAGCTATAGCTACAATTGCAATTTTAGGAACAACCATTGGATGGAGTCAACGATCGCTAGCGGGTGACATGACGTTTGGCGATTCTGGTGAAAAATCCGTTCCAGAATTGTTAAACGCTCATAATATTTCAGGTGGCAAGTGGATGAATTTACCTACCTTTGAACTTCCCAAAGGAGATATTGAATTCACTCTCTTGGAAGAGATTGCCGGAAATTCTAAGAAAAACACTTTTGGAATTTTTGACGTAGCAACTAAGAAAACTCTTACAATATTTAGCGGTTCTGCAAAATCAGGCGACAAAACTACTTTGAAGGTTAGTGGAAATACGCTTTCAGTTGGCGGTTCGTCTGTCACGTTAGGCGGAAATGAGTTTGGTCTTTTCCTCAAAGGGCCAGGCGGTCAATTTTTCTCCGATAGCAGTTCTAACTTTGCGACCTACAAAAATGGAGTCGATGCGGTTCTCGCGCTAGAAGATCTCAATTGGTTTACAAGCGATAAAGACCATAACGACATGATGATTTTAGCAGCAGGTCTTTTTCCTCTTGATACTTCTAGTGACATTACAGAAATTCCCGAACCTTCTTCGCTTTTTGGGTTAGGGTTGTTAGTTAGTTCTCTTGCTTTATATCGCCGCCGCCAAAGCACTCAAGGCTAGCGATTGTTGAAAATTGCAATTCGATCTAAAACGATTACAAAACTAAAGTTAAGGGGCTAGTTAGATTGCTAGCCCCCTATTTTTTTGAGATAGTCCTTAGCTAGCTGTTTCCCAAACAAGCTTAGATAGGATTTATATAGCAGAAATAGCTTAATATCAGATCGCTAGGTGAACGTAAAGAATAAGGAGATAGTCTGGTTATGGCACGTTTAGCACTGCTAAGTGTATCTGACAAGACAGGGCTAATCGAGTTTGCCCGTCAACTGGTAGAAGAATTTGGATTTGAGTTAATTAGCAGTGGAGGGACGGCCAGTGCGATAAAAGCAGCCCAGTTGCCCGTTATCAAAGTTAGCGACTATACAGGTTCTCCAGAGATTTTGGGAGGACGGGTTAAAACCTTGCATCCTCGCATTCACGGGGGAATATTAGGGCGAAGAGACATTGCTCAAGATTTAACAGAGATGGAAGCTAATCAGATTCGTCCCTTGGATTTAGTGGTGGTGAATCTCTATCCCTTCGAGCAAACGATCGCCAATCCTAACGTCACTGTAGCAGAAGCGATCGAGCAAATCGATATCGGCGGCCCGGCGATGTTGAGGGCTGCTGCGAAGAATTTTGCCCATTTGACCGTTTTATCCAATCCCAAGCATTACGATACTTACCTCCAGGAGTTGAGACAAAATAATGGCGAAACATCCCTAGCCTTTCGTCAAAAAATGGCCGGAGAAACCTTTGCCCTAACTAATACCTACGATAGTGCGATCGCGTCTTATTTTGCCAGTCTATCTGACGAAGAAAGTCCCCTTCCAACTCGTTTTAGTTTTAGTGGGGAAGAATTACAAACCCTTCGCTACGGCGAAAACCCCCATCAAAAAGCGTCTTGGTATAAAACGGGAACGCAAGCGAGCGGATGGGCAGCCGCAACAAAATTACAAGGAAAAGAACTCAGTTACAATAATTTGGTCGATTTAGAAGCCGCGCGTCGAATTATCGTCGAATTTGACTCAAGCGAACCCGCAGCCGCAATTCTCAAACATACCAATCCTTGCGGCGTAGCGGTTGGAGAAACGTTAGCTGAGGCCTATGAAAAAGCTTTCAATGCTGACTCAACTTCAGCTTTTGGGGGAATTGTTGCCCTCAATCAACCTATCGACGCAGTAACAGCTAAAGCGCTAACCGAAACGTTTCTAGAATGTATCGTCGCTCCCGAATGCGAACCAGAAGCACGAGAAATCCTAGCTGCTAAATCTAATATCAGGGTTTTGACACTACCCGATTTAAAAAACGGCCCCAAACAAACCGTCAAAGCGATCGCGGGAGGTATTCTAGTACAAGCTTCTGACGATGCGATAGACAGTCCCGATACTTGGCAAATCGTCACCGAAAAACAACCCACCCCAGAACAAATGGCAGAATTGTTATTTGCTTGGAAAGTCTCCAAACACGTCAAATCTAATGCTATTGTCGTCACCAAAAATCGCACGACGTTGGGAGTGGGAGCAGGACAGATGAATCGCGTCGGTTCGGTGCAAATTGCCCTAGAACAAGCTAAAGAGCAGGCTAAAGGGGGATTTTTGGCAAGCGATGGCTTTTTCCCCTTCGACGATTCAGTACGGACAGCAGCCGCAGCAGGAATCGTTGCGATCGTTCAACCTGGCGGATCTTTGCGCGATAAAGATTCTATTCAAGCTGCCAATGAGCTAGGGTTAGTGATGGTTATGACTGGTATTCGTCATTTCTTACATTAAAGATTAAATTATTAATTGACGTTATTGGGCGAAAATTCATTAAACCAAGCAAAAATACGTTCCCACATATCCTTGATATTAGCAGGACTAGAAAGAACGTGACCTTCTCCCCAATAACGCACAAACTCGGCTCGTTTCTCCTGACGGTAAAGGCTAGCAAAGAATTCTTCTCCTTGCTGAATGGGTACGTAATCCATGTCTCCTTGAATAATCATAAGAGGAGTTTGAACCCGATCTACTGCAAAAATTGGACTATTGCGGAGATAACGCCCCAAGTCTTTCCAAGGAGGATTTCCCATTGCCCCTTGGGCCGATTCCATCAGCGCGCCGTGAAAAAAGTCTTCGTGAGCATTGTTTTGATAGCGAAATCTAGGGTCGAATGCGCCATATAAACTGACGAGATTAGCAAGTCCCGCTAAAGAAACTGCTGCCTTGAAGCGATTAGTTTGCGCAATCAAACCGTAAACGGCGTAACCGCCGAAACTTTGACCCATTAAAAAGAGATTTTCGGGATCGGCTATACCAAGTGCGATCGCCTTTTCAATTGCGGGTAATACTCCATTGAGTAATTTTAGCATCGGGTCGTCTGCTTCTCCTTCTGGGTTGAGGGGGATGCTTGGTTCGAGAACGACATAACCCCGTGCTGCTGCTAGTTGTAAATTGAAGGGATTGAGAAAGTTGAGTTCGTAGGAAGGATGGGGGATAGGACTAACTACCCAACCCGGATAAACCCAGGTTATAACGGGATAAGTACGATCTGGACTGTAGTCTGGCGGTAAAATCAGTTGTGCTTTGAGTTCTTCTCCATCTAAGCTAATATACTCGATTTGACGCAGTTGACCAGGCGCGATCGCACGCAAAAAAGTGTTAGTTTCTAAAATGCACTTATTTTGAGAGTTACAAGAAGACCAGATATAAGTACCTGTATTATCGTTAGCCGTAAAGATTACCGTATCGGTTTGGAATTCGTATGCTGCTACTTGGACTTTTGGTGCTGGTTTCTCTAATAGTTTCCAAGTGCTTGCTACTAAATCGATCTGATAAAATTCTGTTTGTTCTTCTATCTGGGCACTTACAATAATCTTGGCGAATTCTTGTTTAGTAGAAATTACTTGAGTATCGCCTCTTCTGGAATTTCCTGGGAAAACAATTGCGGTTAATTTTGCTTCTAGTTCGGCAGTAATATTTTCTAGGGTACGGCGATCGCTCCTAACGCGCCATAAATTCCCCTCAGCTAGTCCAACAAAAGATTGACTTCCTGTTTCTGTTAATAATTCCGTTGGCGCTGTCTTCATCAAAGCAGTTAGGCAATCTTCGCCATCAGATGCGACTAACCACCAATCATAGCGAGCTTGAGGGCTAGGTTGTGCTTTTTCTGTTTGTGCGGCATAAACCAGTAATTTATTTTCTGCCGACCACAATAAACGAGGAGAATTTCTAATTAAAGGTGCTGCATTAAGTTTTTTACTACCCCAAGTTTGAATTGTGTCATCTTGACAATTGTAAATATAAATTTTAGGTGGGCGATCGCGTAGCGTTGGCTTTGTCCAATCGCGTTCTCCCTCGTAACCAATAAAAGCCAGTTTTTCTCCATTTGACGACCAACACAAAGAATCGGGCAATACATCTTTACTGACTTCTAATCTTTTCTGTTCTTGCTCATGCACAGAGATAAGCGTAACAGCATATCTATTCGCCAATTCAAAACTAAGAGGAATATCTGCTTGTGGTTGTCGAATATCGACCATTTCTAAACAAGCTAACCATTTTTTATCTGGCGAAAAAGTATATCCTTGCGTGTTTCCCTCCACAATCGTTTTTGTCGTGCGATCGCGTACATTAATTACTATGGTCAATTTGCGATCGCCTTTCGTCAAATCTACAGCCACACCACTTTCTGACATCCTCCCGACGCTAATTGCTATCGCAATATAGCGCGGGGTTCCCAACTCAACCACCAAACTTATCCAACAAGCTTTCACTTATTGAACAGAGGTAATGATGTCCTTGGGCGTTAATTCGGG
>JAAUUT010000175.1 GCA_012031035.1 Candidatus Altimarinota bacterium
AAAGCGTAATGTTTTGGAGTTTATGACGATAGCTGTTGTTGCTGCTCGTGGTGGTACAATTGCGCCTTCTTTGCTTCCAGAAGCTACTACTTGTTCTGATGATTCTGATTTGTTGAAAGCTGCTTAACCTACAAAGATATAGAGCATACAGTTATAGTGAATGCTGTGGATGCTGGTCAGACGGTAAGAAGTACGGTAAGGGCAGTTAAAAAACCAATGGCGAACAATATTCAACCAAACGATAAAGCTGGCGAACGAATTAATCAAAATGGAACCCTTTATAAACTAATTCCTATCGACCAGGAGCAAGCTGAAGAATAAAAAGATTCGGTCTTCGCAAAAATTAAAATTCAGGAATCTTCGATCTGGAAATTGCCAAATTTTGTACTATAGCTAAAGACACTTGAGTTACGCTACAATCTTCTCCTGGTAGGTAATACCTGCCATAGAGGGAGAAGGTTAATGTAAAGGTGCGTAGCGTGTGCCTATGTCTTTATGCGCATTAAAATTTGTGGAATTACAAAACCAGAACAAGGTCGAGCGATCGCGGATTTAGGGGCGACAGCGCTAGGGTTTATCTGCGTATCGCAAACGTCTCGCTATGTCACGCCTGATTGTATTAGAACAATCATCGAACAACTCCCCGAAAACCTAGATTGTATTGGCGTATTTGTCAATAGTTCTGAAGAAGAAATTAGCCAGATAACTACACAAACGGGATTAACAGGCGTACAGTTACACGGCGACGAATCGCCGGAATTTTGCCGACGACTTCGCCAAATGAACCCCAAAACTGAAATTGTCAAAGCTTTTAGAATCAAAAGTTGGGAATCTTTGTTAGCAACAAATGCCTATTTTGATTGCGTGGATACGTTTTTATTCGATGCTTACCATCCTCATGCCTTTGGTGGAACGGGTAAAACTCTCGATTGGGACACTTTGCTACAATTTTGTCCCGTTCGTCCTTGGTTGCTAGCGGGAGGTCTCACGCCGGATAATATTTTAGAAGCGCTACAACAATTAAGCCCCAGTGGGATCGACCTCTCCAGCGGAGTCGAGCGATCGCCTGGGGACAAAGATCTAGAAAAAGTGGCGCGGCTATTTCAACAATTAGCTATTGGCAACTAGCTTGCGCCCTTTGCTACTTACCGTTTACTAAAAAAAATTGGGTTTATGGCGAATTAAGTTTAAAAATTCTTCCCGTGTTTTCTGATCGTCTTGAAACACCCCGACCATAGCACTCGTGACCGTCCACGAGCCAGGTTTTTGAACTCCTCGCATTGCCATGCACATATGAGTGCCTTCCATCACAACGGCAACGCCTTGAGGATCTAAAATACTTTGGATCGCTTCGGCAATTTGACGAGTGAGGCGTTCTTGTACCTGAAGGCGACGAGAGTACATTTCTACAATTCTGGCCAATTTGCTTAGACCTACCACTTTTTGATTGGGGATATAGGCAACATGCGCTCTACCCATAAAAGGCAGCATATGATGTTCGCATAAACTAAAGAAATCAATATCTCTGACCAATACCATCTCGTTGTGTCCTTCATCAAAGATGGCATCATTAACAAGTGTTTCGAGCGATTGATTGTAACCTTGAGTCAGAAAGAGCATGGCTTCTGCAACTCGTTTGGGCGTTTTGAGCAGTCCTTCTCGTTCTGGGTCTTCGCCAACCGACTCTAACATCGTTCGTACTGCTTCCATCATTTTTCTTTGCTTTCTTCAGAAGCAGTGCGAATTTGAGCTTCCTGACCGTCATGAGTATTGCGATCGGGTCTGCTGGAGACGCGATCCACAAGGTTGGGATTGAGCGCATTAGAACGATTTGTCATGCTAGATGAATTAGAAAGATTGAATCCATTAGAAGATAATGTTGTCATAATCGAGCAAAGATAATAAGGTTGACCTAAATTTGAAAAAATTGAATTTTCAGCGCAGCTTGGATTAGGAGAAGTCAATTTTCCTCCTAATTACTCGCTCCATGCTTTCCGCTTTTTTAAAGCGCTCCAGCACTAGGCATAATTGTCATATCTTCGATGACTGCCTCGCTGGGAAGCTGAGTTGCACAGAGAATGGCTTGGGCTACGATATCTGGCGTTAACATAGCGGCGCGATCGAAATCGGCGTTGACCGTTTGGGTATCCCAAAGCGGAGTATTAACTGCTCCAGGACTAATATTGACTATGCGAATGCCATTGGCTCTTTCTTCGGCTGCCAAAACCTTAGAAAACGCAAGCAAACCAGCTTTGCTCGCACTATAAGCTCCCCAACCAGGAAAGGGATTTTGTGCGGCAATCGAGGCTACGTTAATAATCAATCCTTGCTTGCGATCGCGCATTGGGGGCAAAACTCCCAAAATGCACTGAAAAACGCTTGAAAGATTGAGGTTGATGACTTGCTGCCAGTCAGTTAGGGGAGTTTCGCTGAGGGAATTGGTATAACCCATCCCTGCACTATTGACAAGAATATCGATCGCACCAAAATCAGCAGCGATCGCTGCTATCTTGGACTGTACATCCTCAATTTTTGCCAAATCTAGCGGGTAAGCCTTAGTCTTAACGCCTACTTCTGCCGCAGCACTAGCGACTGCTTCTAGCTTTTCTTGAGAGCGACTCACTAACGCTACATCTATTCCGGCTTTGGCAAACGCTAAAGCCGTTGCTTTGCCAATACCACTACTAGCACCCGTAATAATGGCTCGTTTTTGAGGAGGAGGAAAACTCATAACTATAATGTATGTGTTCTAGAAATCTGCGTGAAGATAGAGCGAGATTAGGCTCGTCGCTATTTGTGCGGGACGAGGGCGCTAACTAAATATAGATATTAAGTCTGCTCTAAATTCTGTCTGGATTAGGGCGAGGTTAATACAACAACAATGACAAGTCCTCCCTAAAAACTAATCCTTGCAAATATTTTCTCGAAATTTTTTGGCAGTTTGCTTTTTGGATAACGTCTTTTGACATTAATTAACGTTACAAAATGTTACCTCGGCAATTATAACACTTTGGGGATCGTCTATTGGGGATTGGGAGATTGATGACTGGTGAGTGGAATTTTTTAGGGTAAAGGATTTTTAAGGCGAAGGAAAAAGGGCAATGGAGAAACTTTCATCGATCTTTTCCCCGGCGAAGCCTTTCCCCCATCTTCGATCGCTTATTTTTGAACACCATATTTAATTTTGCTATCATAAAATCTGAAAACCTTATTATTAAATGCTTTTATCTTTTAGCTTTGACAATTTATTTTTTTAATTACTACCAAGCCAATCTAGATCGGCTATCATCAGTGATTAGCGAGTAATGAATTTCTCATTCACCAATATCCCAATCCTTACTTACCAATCGCCAATCGCTAGTGTCACTGTTCGCTGAATTGAAACAGACTCGCTTTCAGCTAGCAAGAAAAATCGAGCCACGGTTATGACCATCGAACAGCAAGAAAGATTTGAAACTCTCGTTCGGCAACTCGAAAAGTATGCTCGTTACCATCAAACGGATTATCGAATTCGAGTAGGATTGCTAGCTGTTCTCGGTTATGCTTACATCATCTTTGTTTTTTTACTGCTACTAGGAATCGTTTGGAGTTTGAGAACTGTCCTCATCGCAATAAGTGCCGAGCATCTGACAGGGAAACTCAATCTAATGACGCTCTTGCTCAGCTTGGGGATTGGGCGACTCTTCTGGATAACGATTAAAATTCCTAAAGGAATTCCCGTGCATCGCGCTCAAGCTCCCGAACTGTTTGCTACTATCGAACAACTGACGGCAATTCTCCAAGCTCCCAAATGCGATCGCGTTTTCTTAACCGACGAACTCAATGCAGGAGTCTTACAAAAATTTCGTTTTGGTTTGTTCGGTTGGCATCAAAATTATTTGTTTTTGGGGTTGCCTTTGATGCAAGCGCTGTCTCCAGGACAGTTTCGAGCCGTTCTCGCTCACGAATTGGGACATCTATCGGGCAATCACAGTCACTTTTCTAACTGGATTTACCGTCTGCGCAAAATCTGGTTTGAGTTAGCCGAACAGTTTCAATACAAAGAACAAAAGAGTTTTTTTCTGTTTCAATGGTTTTTTAACTGGTATTCTCCGTATTTCCAGGCCTATAGTTTCGTACTGGCAAGAGCTAACGAATACGAAGCCGATCGCTGCGGCGTAGAATTAGCAGGCTTGCAAAATGAAGCCGATGCAGATATTAATTTAGCAATTTATGGCTATTTCCTGCACAAATCTTTTTTGCCGAATCTTTATCAACAAGCACAATACCAAGCGGAACCGCCTAGCGATGCGATTACACAGCTTCTACAGGCGATCGAGATCGGTTTATCTCCCAAAGAGGCAACCAAATGGCTCAATCGCGCTTTAAACCATCAAACGGATTACGAAGATACTCATCCGTGTCTGAGGGATCGCTTGATGGCGATCGACTATAATCTAACCGATATTCGTCCGCCTCAACCCCCAGAACAAACCGCCGCCAAATATTTTTTTGGAGATTTACTGTGGAGTTTTGCCGATAGTCTCGATCGCGAATGGAAAGCTGAAAACGCTAAATTTTGGCAAAAGTTATACCTCCGCACCCAACAACAAACACGCAATCTCGCCGCACTCAACGAACAAGCAAAAGAGCGAGAATTAACGGTCGAACAGACGTGGAAACGGGCTTGTTTAACTTGGAATTTAGAAGATTCTTACGAGCGATCGCGCTATTTCAGGACGTTCTCAAACAAGAACCGTACCATCCTTTAACCAATTATCAGTTAGGAAAAATTTTTATTGAAAAAAACGATCCTAAAGGAGTCAAATATTTAGAGACGGCAATTGAAGTCGATCCAGAATTAGTCATTCCAAGCTGCGATTTGTTAAGCGAGTTTTATAAAAGCCAAGGCAAAATTCAGACTTCTCAATATTATGAGAACAAAAGTAAAGAACATTATTATAAGTGGAAGCGATCGCAGCAAGAACGTTCTCGGATCTCTCGCGAAACTCTATTGCTTCCCCATCAGTTACCCAAAGCAGAAGTTCGACAATTAAGCAAACAATTATCTAGTTATCCAGAAATCAAAAAAGCTTACCTCGTTCGTCAAAAAATTACATTATTTCCTGAGAAACCTTTTTATCTTTTCGCGATCGCGTCTCAATTTGTTAAAGGGGTGGGAGTCGAGCAAACAAGTCATGAAGAACTGATTGAATCTTTAGAAACAGAACTCAATTTTTCAGGAAATTTCCAAGTCATAATTTTACAGGCTAGTCATGGACAGCTAGAAGCAGCTATTCGTAAAATTTCAGGTTCTTGTATTTATTATTGAAGAAAAACGCTGTAAACTAAGCGATCGATAATATAATGCCGGATTTTTTATGAAAAAAAATGCAACTTTCTTAGCCCTAACAGCATTGTTTTCTATTGCTAGTTTGCCTAGTTATGGTTCTGATTTCTCTAGTTTAGTTTCCGGGCAACAAGTGCCTTTAGCCAAACAACTAAAAGATTTAGATAGTTCCTGGCGACAAATTTCCGTAAGCGGTCAGTTTGAAATGGGAGATTTTATGAAAAACTGGTCGGGTCTTTTTGGCGGAAGTCCTGCTAATTACGTTTACTATACTCAAGGAGAAACTGTAGAAGTTGCTAGCGAAACTTATGTCATCGCCTATCGCATACCATCTACAGGAGAGGGATTGACCATTAAAACGTTTATGGAAACCACATTTAGTTTTGGTTGCAATGAAGCATCGCTTCCCATACAACTCGCGCCAGAAACAACGATTAATTTATCGCTGTTAAATCTTCGCACGATTGGCAGTCTCAATGACGTTCGTTCTTTTAATTTATCCGAAGAACTTGCAGCGTCTCAAAAGCGTTATGAAGAAGCGAAAAAAGCTTGCGAACAAATGCCGACAGATCCAACAACTATGCCTACAGAAACTAACCCTTTAGAGTCAGAACCTACTCCAAATCAATGATTGGGGATTGGGGATTAGGGTAAAACTTACATTGATTTTTTCCCTTTTCCCCTTTTCCCTAAAAAAATCCCAGTCACCATTTAAATTTGAGTTGGAGAAGCGATCGCACTTTGATTTACAGAAACAGGAAGTTTTTGATGCGCTTGCTCAAATATATCGTAGACAAACCAGACAATTACACTTATTACTATATGTTCGCCACCATCTTCGATAAAAGTCATAAAATGTTTTAGAAACTCTAGCTTAATCATGATGTCGATCGCATCGGTCACAATTCCAAAGAAAGCTAAAGCTAGCAACAAAAATATTAAAGATTGAGAAATTTTTTTGTCTGTTCGATTACTCAAACGATAGCCAAGAGCGATAAGAATAAAAAATACGCTACCAAAAAAGGCGGAGACGAGCATCTCTCCAAAATCTCCAGCCCGTAAGCCAAAAGCTGCGGTAAAGCCAAGTTTGTTGCTAATCAAAAATCCCCATTTTTCGTGAATTCTCCAGGAATCATCGAGCAATAAATAACCAAATAGTAAAGACCAGGCTGAATAAAGCAACGACCTATTTTCCAAGCTAAGACAGCGAAGAGTAAAACAAGCCAATATTCTTTAATATATTGGAAAAATTCAGCATATCCCAAATCTCTAGAAATAGAAAAAAGCTGATTGCTAAATTTGTTACAAAATCCGAAATAACTATATTGTTTGCATTGAAATAAAAAATGAAGAAGGAAAAAAAATACATCGGTAGCTAATAATAAATAAAAAATTTTAGCTGAATTATTCCTAAAACTTAATTGCATTTTTTTACTTAACGGAGACTTTATTAACCATTTCTTAATCTAAATATAACCTTCGGTTAAAAAAATGTCTGTAAAGAATTGATGAAAAATTAGTATTCTGTTCTAAAAAGGGAGTCTAAGACTAGCTTGAAAACGTAACCATGTCTTCAAAGCTTTCAGTCATAGGTTTTCAGCCTTTTAGAATGACTTAATTAATACAATTGTTCTATGAAGAAACTTTAAAAGTTCGTGATAGTCTATCGAAATTAAGCAAGACTGCAAGGGTAGGTTATGACGAAACTAAAAGTGGGGCTATTATTTGGCGGTCGTTCTGGCGAACATGAAGTATCGATTAATTCTTCTCGTGCGATCGCGAAAGCATTAGGCGAGGGCAATAATATTGATAAGTACGAAGTTTTGCCAGTTTATATTCAAAAAGATGGGGTATGGCAAGCAGGAGACATCGCCCAACAAGTTCTCGAAACAGCCAAGCCACTAGCCACAGAAACCAATAATAAAAAACAACTGTGGCAATTTCCACCACAAATCGCCGATGTAGACGTATGGTTTCCCATTTTGCACGGCCCCAACGGGGAAGATGGAACAGTACAAGGGTTACTCACCCTCATGCAAGCGCCTTTCGTCGGTAGCGGCGTTTTGGGATCGGCCGTTAGTATGGATAAAATTGCGATGAAAATGGCATTTGCGCAAGCTGGATTGGCACAAGTAAACTATGTAGCGGTGAATCGTTCTCAAATTTGGTCGAATCCCTGTGTTTTTCCAAAACTTTGCGACGAGATAGAAAAGACGTTAGATTATCCTTGCTTTGTCAAACCCGCTAATTTAGGATCGTCAGTGGGAATTGCCAAAGTGCGATCGCGTACCGAATTAGAGAAAGCGTTAGACAACGCCGCCAGTTACGACCGACGCATCATCGTCGAAGCAGGGGTTGAGGCCAGAGAAATTGAATGCGCTGTTTTGGGTAACGATAACCCTCAAGCATCAGTCGTGGGAGAAATCGCGTATGACAGCGATTTTTACGACTATGAAACCAAATATACCGACGGACGCTCCCAAATGCACATTCCCGCCCAAATTCCCGATGCGATCGCGTCGCAAATTCAAGAAATGTCCCTCAAAGCATTTGCTGCGGTAGATGCGGCTGGAATAGGACGGGTAGACTTTTTCTACGTAGAAAAAACGGGAGAAGTTTTTATCAACGAGATTAATACCTTACCTGGCTTTACGGCATTTAGTATGTATCCTCAGATGTGGTCGGCAAGTGGCGTTACTTTTCCCGAATTATGCGATCGCTTAATTCAGTTTGCCTTAGAACGCCATCAATAAATCCCAAATTTTAATAAAATTAAGCATAAATATGCCCAAGAAACTAGCTTTCGTCGTTTTGACGTGTCTTTTTGGCGTTACTTGTCAAGCCTCAAGCTGGGCTGGCATCGTATTAGATAGAATCAAACAAACGGGAGTTATAACCGCAGGTGCAAGAACCGATGCTATGCCCTTTGGCTACAAAAATGAAAAAGGAGAATGGATAGGCTATTCTCTCGATATTCTAGAACTAATTCGCCAAGACGTAGAAAATCAATTAGGTAAACCTATCAAATTGCAGTTAGTCGAAGTAACTCCCCAAAACCGTTTTGCAAAAATTAAAGATGGCAGTATCGATATTGAATGCAGTTCGACAACATTTACCTGGGACAGAGAAAAAGAGGTCGATTTTTCTGTGAGTTATTTCGCTAGCGGAACCCAAATGCTAATCAAAAAAGGAAGCGGATTGAGTTCGCTAGATACACTTGCAGGCAAACGAATTGGTGCGGTTTTGAATACTACAAATGAAGCCGCTATCCGAACCCAGCAACCGCAAGCAGAACTAGTAATCGTCAAAGATCGTCAAGACGGTCTGCAAAAGCTAGAAAAAGGGGAAATCGACGGTTTTGCAGGAGATGGTATTGTTTTAGAAGGATTGAGAAAAGCTGCAACGAATCCCAACAATTACGAAGTCGTTCCCGAATACCCTTATATGTACGAATCCTATGCTTGTTTGCTCCCGCAAGACGAGTCTGCATGGCGAGATAGCGTCAACTATAGCTTAGTCAAATTTATGAACGGAATTGTCAGCGATCGCCAAGAATCTGTCACCATCTATGAAAAATGGTTTGGAGAAAACAGTAAGACACCTTATTCGCGAGAAATGATTAACGATTACTTCCAAGGAATTGTGAATACTTACGAATGGATACCCGATGTTGACTATTAAACTTTGTATACGAGAATGCTTTCCTACGATACCTTATCCCTCTTTTGTCACTCTCCGAAATCAATTCATAATAAATAAGTTAGTTTACCCAGAAGAATAAAAGGGTTGAAATTGATTCATGCTCTCAATAAGCTGATGAAATCCCAGCAATAAACGACG
>JAAUUT010000176.1 GCA_012031035.1 Candidatus Altimarinota bacterium
GTTGTGCTTCTCTTGCCAAATGTTTGAGGATCTGTAATTCTACATCCATTATGCTCTCCGTCTTGTAGAGATTTATTGTCTTGGTTTCTTCATTTTAATTCTCGGAGAGTGACAAAAGAGGGTTATGCTGAATCCTTTAAGCTTGTCGAAGTTTTTGGAATAAGAACCGACGAATTTATTACGGTTCAACCTGGACAATCAATTAAATTTTCATTGCGCTTTGAGCGTATCCCGGACAGCCTTGAGACTTTCCATTTGATTGAAGAAAAGGGAACGGGCGATGATGACCGTACACCTTGGACTTTTAACAACGTTCAACTTATTCGGTAAATACAGTAAATTTGTAGGCTGGGTTGAGGAACGAAACCCGACACCAATAAGCTTTGTTGGGTTTTGCTATCGCGATGTTTCAACCTACTCGCTAATAGTTGAAAAGATTAGAGAAGATAAGAATAAATAACAAATTTCTAATTCACCCAATTTAAGGCAAAAAACGATCCAAAGCAGCTTTTAACTGGGCGATTTCTTCGTCAATATTTCCTTCTTTGGTGGCGCGAACGACACATTCGCTGAGATGCTCGTCTAAAATTATTCTAGCTACGCGATCGAGCGCACCGCGAACAGCAGCAATTTGAATCAACACTTCAGGACAAGGACGACTCTCATTTACCATCGTCTTAATTCCTCGAATATGACCTTCAATGCGAGATAGTCGATTTACGATCTGTCGCAAGGAATCTTCGCTGTGAACGTGAGGCGAGCCTCCTTCTTGATGAGTATGAGAATGACTGTCATTCTGCGATCGCTTTTTTGTAAGGAGTCAATACTTTTGTTAGTCTGAGGGGCAGTTGAATGAGTCAATGGCTTAGCTTCCATTATTTATTAAGCTAGGTAGCAGACGTGCGACTACTTCTTTTAGTGTGACATATCTACTAACGACAAACTACAGCAGGGGAAGATTGCTATTGATTAGTCGATTGACCGATTGCCCTACTCTATGCCTGACGGCAGGCCTCGCCAACAAAAACCCGTACCCCTTACGGGAAGCTTAATGAGGTAGCGGCAAAGTAGAATAAGCAAAGCCCACTCAACGCGATCGCGACTTAAGTTACTTGCGAAGGCACGGCTTTTGATAATATCTTAGAGAAAGTTAAAATTTTGTAACGAAAATAATTTTATAAATGAACGTATTGATCGTCGGTGCTACGGGCACTTTGGGAAGGCAAGTGGCTCGATGCGCTCTTGATAAGGGCTATCGGGTACGATGTTTGGTTAGAAATCAAACCAAAGCTTCGTTTTTGAAAGAATGGGGAGCAGAATTAGTTAGAGGGAATCTCTGCGATCCCAAAACCTTACCGCCTGCCCTTGAAGGAATCGATGCTGTTATTGATGCTGCATCAACCAGGGCAACTGACTCGTCTAGTATCAAAAAAGTTGATTGGGAAGGCAAAGTTAATCTTATTCAAGCAGTTAAAGAGGCTCAAATAGAAAGATTTATCTTTTTCTCGATTCTCAATGCCGAAAAATATCCCAATGTCCCGCTTATGGACATCAAGCACTGTACAGAATTATTTTTAGCAGAATCAGGTTTAAAATACACAATTTTGCGTCCTTGCGGATTTATGCAAGGATTAATTAGTCAATACGCCATTCCAATCTTAGATAATCAGGCAGTATGGATTGCAGGCGAGAGTACGCCGATCGCGTATATGAATACTCAAGATGTCGCTAAATTTGCCATTCGAGCGCTAGAAGTGCCCGAAACCGAACAACGAAGCTTTCCTGTCGTCGGGCCGAAAGCTTGGACTTCGGAAGAAATTATCGCACTTAGCGAGAAATTAGCCGGACAAGAAGCCAAAGTTTTTCGAGTGCCTCTCGGACTGCTTCGGTTTATCCGTCAGTCAACGCGATTTTTTCAGTGGACGCAAAACGTCTCAGATAGACTTGCCTTTGCCGAGGTGCTAGCAAGCGGTAAAGGATTTGATGCGTCTATGGATGAAGTCTATGAAGTGTTTGGACTCGATCCAACGCAAAGCACTACGCTAGAATCCTACTTACAAGAATATTTCAGTCGAATTTTAACTAAGCTTAAAGAAATAGGTTACGACAAAGAAAAAAAAGAAAAAGAAAGAGAAAAAAACTCCTTTCAAGAAAACCCCTCAATTTTAAAGAACATCTGACGCAGGATAGTTAAACGTGCCAAAAGCCGGCATTATTTATAACGACGAAAAACCGATAGCTTGTAAAGTCGCAGTCGAATTGCGGGACAAGCTCAAGTCTCGTGGATGGGAAGCCATCATGGAAACGGGTAGAGGCGGACTTTTAGGGCATTCTAAGCCCAATCGTCCCGTTTGTCATACTAAAATCGAACACTTAATCCCGCCGAATTTCGATCGAAGTTTATCTTTTGCTATTGTTTTGGGAGGCGATGGAACGGTTTTATCTGCTTTTCGGCAGCTAGCGCCTTGTGGAATTCCCTTGCTAACCGTCAATACAGGGCATATGGGCTTTTTGACCGAAACCTACGTCAATCAGTTACCGTATGCCTTAGATAAGCTCATAGAAGGCGATTATAGAATCGAAGAGCGATCGATGCTAACGGTTCAGCTTTTTCGAGACGAGAAACTGCTCTGGGAAGCGTTATGTCTCAATGAAATGGTTGTCCATCGAGAACCGCTTACCAGTATGTGTCATTTTGAAATTCAAATTGGCAAGCACGCACCCGTCGATATTGCAGCAGATGGAGTCATTATTTCGACACCAACGGGTTCGACGGCCTATTCTCTGAGTGCGGGGGGCCCAGTCGTAACGCCTGACGTACCAGTCTTGCAGCTAGCGCCTATCTGTCCTCATTCTCTCGCTTCGCGATCGCTCGTTTTTTCAGACACAGAAACCGTTAATATTTTCCCAGCAACGCCTAACCGCATGGTTATGGTAGTGGATGGAAATGCGGGTTGTTACGTTCTGCTCGAAGATAGGATACATATTGAAAAATCTCCTTATCTAGCCCGTTTTATCCGCTTGCATCCGCCAGAGTTTTTCCGCATTCTGCGCGAAAAATTGGGCTGGGGATTGCCGCATATTGCCAAACCAACTTCTGTAGAATTACCTTAAAATTGGGGATTGGGGATTGGTGAGTGTGGGAGGTGTGGGAAGTGTGGGGAAATAATAGCAACTAGTAACTGGTAATCTGCATTTTTGAACTTTGAACTGTTTTTGAACTTTGATAAATGCTACAACAGGAGAGAGCCTTTTAAGATTAAGCCTCTTTTTTTGTGTATGTCTTCGATCGCACCTTTTCTAAATCCTTGTGTATTGCTCGTCCAGACTGATGAAACGTTTGCTAAACGGGCAAGTGAAGATTTACAAGAAGCAGGTTATACAGCAGCGATCGCGCCAAATCTCGAAAAAGCATCGCTGGAAATAGAAATGCTACAACCCGCTATGGTGGCGATCGATTGCACTACCACTGACAAATCTGGATTAAAGCTGTGCCGTCAATTGAGAAGCGATGGCAACCGAAATTTAATAATTTTATTATTAGATCGAGAAACAATAGACGATCGCGTTGCCTGTCTCGAATCGGGTGCTGATGACTATTTACTCAAACCTTATTCCAAAGAATTTTTGCAAATGGTTCGTTTCTACCTCCATCCAGCAGAAACAACCAAAGAACAACTGCGATTTGGCGATCTCATTTTAGATTTAACTACCCGTCGCTTATTTGTGAATGGAGTTGGCATCGATCTAACGATGAAAGAGTTTGAGCTTCTTAAATATCTCATGTCTCACCCCAGAGAAGTCATGACGCGAGAACAAATTTTAGAAAATGTTTGGGGCTATGAGTTTCATGGCGAATCAAACGTTATTGAAGTTTATATTCGCTATTTACGTCTCAAACTCGAAAATGAGGGTCAAAAACGTCTCATCCATACGGTTCGAGGTGTCGGTTACGTTCTTCGAGAATCTTAAAAGAATGATGAATTATGAATGATGAATTATGAAAAGTAGGAGTAGAGACGCGATATATCGCGTCTTCCGATTTTTCTTGTGCCAGATTCAGCTAAACTGATGAATGGTTCATAGATTTATTAATGTATCAGTAGGAATGGAAATCGGGCAAAAAGTTAAAGTGTATCGCCTTAGAGAGCGAGTATCTCCTGGCATTATTGGCAAACTCGGTAAAATCGGTACGATTAAAGATTTTAGAATGACCGATGGCAGTGGAGTTGGCGTTATAGTGGAATTTGAAGACAAATCTGCTACTTGGTTTTTTGAAGACGAAATTAAACTAGCCGAATAGAGCGAAAGTAATCAGCTAAAACGATCTAAAAAGCGTCAAAATGGCTTTAATTCTTACATTTTTAGGCAAAGGTGGGATCGGTCGAACGACAGTTGCGATCGCAACCGCCAAAAAATTTGCAGCACAAGGAAAGCGAGTTTTGCTAGCCGGACAAGAACCGATTCCTGCGATGAGTTTGCTATTGGGAACACCAGTTAGTGCATCTCCTACGGAAATCGCCCCCAATCTTCAAGCCGTATACTTGTCGGCAACAGTAATGCTAGAGCAAAACTGGACGCAGATTAAAGAACTAGAAGCGCAATACTTGCGATCGCCGACTTTAAAAAGCGTTTACGGACAAGAATTGGGCATTTTACCAGGAATGGATACCGCCCTAGCGCTTAACGCCATTCGCGAATATGACAAAAGCGGTCAATATGATGTCATAATCTATGACGGTTCCGGGGATATGCAAACCCTAAGAATGGTAGGAATACCAGATATTTTAAGCTGGTACGTCCGTCGCTTTCGCAAGGTTCTGAGCAATTCAGATTTGGGCGGGATGCTTGCGCCATTTATTCAACCCATCGCCAGCGCTATTTTTAGCGTATCTAGTAGTTTGGACGAACTGGCTAAGGACTCGGACAACCAAGCAACTAGTATCCTCGAAGCGGGGAAAGCTGCATTAGCCAATCCTAAACGAGTGACGGCTTATTTGGTAACAACTGAAGACCCAATCGCGATCGCGACAGCAAAATATCTCTGGGGAAGCGCCCAACAAGTCGCCTTAACCGTTAGCGGAGTCTTGCTAAATCGATCTACTGTGACGGACGCATTGACCGCCGAATTCGAGCCGCTTTCGCTATCTTCCATCCCCCATCGCGAGGGCGATGATTGGCAACCGCTCATCGATGCCTTACCCGATTTTCAAAACGTTGCTAATGTCCCTAAATCGGTTACGGTTGATGTCGCCAATCGTCAAGTTCAGGTTTTTTTACCGAGTTTTGATAAAAAACAGGTGAAGTTAACGCAGTACGGGCCAGAGATTACCATAGAAGCAGGCGACCAGCGGCACAATCTCGATCTACCTTCGCCTTTGCGAGGGCAACCCGTTCAAGGTGCTAAATTTCAAAATGGGTACTTGATTATTTCCTTCTAAGGTTTTAGTAGCTTATGTCTGACTCACCTGCTCCCAACGCAAGCGATAGCACCAAGCCAACGCCTGAAACCAATCGCAGCGCTAAAACCAGGCAAATCCTTGGCATGAAAGGGGCTGCAACTGGAGAAACTTCAATCTGGAAAATTCGGCTGCAACTAATGAAGCCGATCACCTGGATTCCTTTGATTTGGGGAGTAATTTGCGGTGCGGCTTCTTCTGGGGGCTATACTTGGTCGCTCGAAGATGTTCTTAAATCGGCTGTTTGTATGCTATTGTCAGGGCCTTTGATGACAGGCTATACCCAAACCGTTAATGAATACTACGATCGCGAAATCGATGCCATTAACGAACCCTATCGTCCCATTCCTTCGGGCGCGATTCCGCTCCCACAAGTAATCGCTCAGATCGTTTTGCTTTTGTTGGGCGGAATTGGTGTAGCGTATGTACTCGATTTGTGGGCGGGTCACGAGTTTCCAACCATTACTTGTCTTGCGCTTGGCGGAGCATTTTTAGCCTATATTTATTCGGCTCCTCCCCTAAAACTCAAACAAAATGGTTGGTTGGGAACTTATGCTCTCGGTTCGAGTTATATTGCGCTACCTTGGTGGACGGGTCACGCCTTATTTGGAGAACTCAACTGGACGATTGTCATATTGACGCTCATTTATAGTTTTGCCGGATTGGGAATCGCGATCGTCAATGATTTTAAGAGTATAGAGGGCGATCGCCAATTGGGATTAAAATCTCTTCCCGTCATGTTTGGCGTGACGACTGCTGCTTGGATTTGCGTCCTAACCATCGATCTTTTTCAAGCAGGAATAGCAGCTTATCTCGTTAGCATTCATGAAAACTTGTATGCCACGATTTTGATGCTATTAGTCATTCCCCAAATAACCTTTCAGGATATGTATTTCCTGCGAGATCCCCTTAAAAATGACGTGAAATATCAAGCCAGCGCTCAACCTTTCCTGGTTTTAGGAATGTTGGTTGCTGGTTTAGCATTGGGTCACGCAGGCATTTAGGATAGATTTTGCGAGCGATCTATCTAAAGTTATTGAACCCGATAGCCGCGTTTTTGCAGACAGGCATTGACAATTTGATTGTATGTTTGGATGCGCTCTTGTCTTCGGCGCATGGCTGGTTGAGACTCTCGATCTTTTTTGGGGATTGGTCTAGAAGGATCGAAGTCTGTCTCTTCTTTTGCTTGCGTATAACATTCGCCGAGGTCTTGGTTTTGTTGTTCTCGGCTTTGCCCTTGTGTAGGATAGATAAAAGCTCTGCTATGACTAATCTCAGTGCTAGTCATAATAACGCCGATTATAAAAAAGCTGGTTGTTTTTTGATACTATCTTCATTTTCATCGGTATTTTCTAGGAATTTATTCTTAAAAAGGCTGTAAATTAAGTTATTCGAGAAATACTATAACATTTGCAATCAGCCTTACCGCCTCTATGCAGGGCAATCGCTGGGATAAATTCCTTATGAGATCGTCTATCTCTGTATTTAAACCTCAAGAGAGAACGGAAGCGATTTTAATTATTACTAATAAGAAATGACCTACAGAATAATAATTTTTAATTTATACTTTCGGATTGAGTTCTATAGCGATTATTTTTACTTTCCAAGATATTTTTAAAAACTTTTTAGCAGAAAGAATTTTATTAATAAAAGAACTTTTTCGGATTGGCGATTCTATTGCGATCGAACGCTATGAAAGATCGCTAGAAAAATTGATATTCGCAATTCTAAAATTTAGACTTCCACAGGAGAGCGAAACTTACCAGTGCAGTTCCTTGACGATCGCACTCCTCAAAGTCTTCAAATGAAGAGTAACAACAATTGTTTTAAGCTGTTGTGCATTTAAACTGTGTACTACCAAAATCAGGAGCGATTGCTCATTAACCATAGCTATTGCCTATTCCCTATTCCCTAAAATTTGTAACCAATTTGAATGCGTGTTAGCTTAAGAAAAATTGATTAGTTTTATAATTCTGATGGGGTATCAGGTGCTACCTCAATCCCTAGATTTTGTCTCACAATTGGCGGTTCGATTACTAACTCTTCAATTGATTCAATATTAACTCCTATTTGTTTGCAGGCATCTTGAAGATCTTGCATAAAAACATCAGTATATTTGTCGTACCCGCATTGATAGGCAGCGACTTCTATGCCTTCTTTGGCATTCGCTTTAGCACAATCTATTAATTCAAGTCCTTTGAGGGGCTGTCGTGCAGGCATTGGTTAATTCTCTCGCTCGATTGAGGTAGTCGATCGCTATATAAGCATCATTGAAAGCGCGATCGCATCTAGCTTTAGTTTTATCGGCTCCCAACCAATCGCAAGCATAAATATATCGATAGAAGTCCAAAAAATCTGCCTAACGCAATAAATATAAACTTCATTCTTGCTTCAATAATTGAAAGTGTAAGTCTGCTAAACAATTTCGATCTGCTGCTATCTAGACTTATCAAAAAACCAATGCTTTCATTAACCCAAAATACTTCCAGGCAAAGAGAAATTATCGAAGTTGTCTTTCGCAATGGTTGGGACTATATGCGAGGACTGCTTACAGGGAACAAATCAGACGAACCTCGTCTTCCTTCTCCCGAAGTGTTTCGTAAAATTCTCATCGAACTCGGCCCAGTTTATGTCAAATTAGGACAACTGCTTTCTACTCGTCCTGACTTGTTACCGGGAAGATACATCGATGCACTAAGCGATTTACAAACTAACGTTCCTCCTGTCGCTTGGATAGCGGTAGAAAACTTTCTTAGAGGACAGCTATCACAACCCTTAGAAGACATCTTTAGCGAGATTGAACCCGATGCTGTTGCTGCGGGATCGATCGCGCAAACTCATAGAGCGACTCTTAAAAATGGTCAACAAGTTGCGCTTAAAATTCGGCGACCTGGTATAGAACCAGTTGTCGAAAGCGACATTGCCTTAATTAAAAGCTTAGCCGAATTAGCTGCTTTAACAGACTTTGGCAAAGACTACGATATCGTAGCATTAGCCGACGAATTTACTACCGCACTGCGAGCCGAACTAGATTTTACCACTGAAGCAAGCTATACCGAACAACTGCGACGCGGTTTATCGGAAAGTCGCTGGTTCGATATCAAAAAATTAGTGATTCCCAAAGTTTATTGGGAGTTGACTGCGCCAGGACTTTTAGTTTTAGAATGGCTTGAAGGTGTTCCGCTTCTATTATCGTCCCCTTCTCAAAGCGAACGACGGGCGATCGCAACACTTTTATTTCGCGCTTTCTTTCAGCAAATTTATATTAATGGTTTTTTCCATGCAGATCCCCATCCTGGCAATATTTTTTATTTAAAAGACGGTCGCATCGCCTTATTAGATTTTGGTTTGGTCGGACGCTTAGATCCCCGCACCCAAGGACTTTTGACAGAAATGCTTTTAGCGGTTGTGGAACTCGATGCCGGACGTTGCGCTCAATTGACCCTAGAATTAGCAGAAGCAGGACAACCGACAAGTTTGGAGCGTCTCACTAGCGATTGCGATCGCATGTTACGCAAGTACTATAATCGCAACCTCTCTCAAATTAACTTTAGCCATGTGGTTTACGAGTTTTTACAAGTCGCGCGTAATAACAAAATTCGTCTGCCAGGTAATATGGGTCTTTATGCCAAAACCCTTGCAAACTTAGAAGGGGTTGCTCGCAGCTTCGATCCAGACGTGAATCTTTAGATGAAATT
>JAAUUT010000054.1 GCA_012031035.1 Candidatus Altimarinota bacterium
CATTCTCGCAGCGTAACAAAGAGCATTTGGGACAGGCGCATAGTTAGTTCAAAGTTCAAAAAAAAGTTCAAAGTTTAAAGTAGAGACGCGTTCCCCGTTAGGGTTCCCGTAGGGTAATTTCGCGTATGAAACAAAGTTCAAAAAGAATCGATCGAAGTTAAATTTTTGAGGTTGGCAAGCTGTAAGAAGATCTTATCAAGAAACTGAAAGTAAATTTTCTCAATCGATATAACGCCTGCGACGTTTAACATTACTATTGCGACTGCGAGGAGGAGAATTACTGCGTCTAGCGCCGCCTAACTCGTTACTGACATCGACAAATACATCTCGTCGCAAATAAGGATATGCGCCTACCCAAAGATCTGCATTTGGGATATAAATATCGGTAATTTTATCAATTCTCGACAAATCGGGTTGCTTTGATAACACTAACATCTCGGCAACTTGACCAGGGTTAATTCCTTTATAAATGCGGCGAATGGGTGCTTGTATGGTAGCGCGAAATCCCTCGCGATCGCCCACTTCAACATTAACCCGTTTCTCGTTATTTTCAATAATGACTAATTCCCCAAATTTATTAACGGTTTCTTCTTCTCTAATCAATTCTTCGGTAATATAAACATCCAGTATGCGACCTCGCCAAAAACCGCTATAAGGATAGCGACGATAAGTATTGTTACGAACGCTTGCCAAATAAACCGGACTCCACAACCAATACAACCCCGCAACAATATCTAAAATTAGTTTAATCGCCAGCCACGCATCGCCAAGAAGATTTCCCAACAACCAAAATAAGGTCAAAGCGACCATCGAAATTAATAATCGCCTGACAACATCTGCTGGTTTTCCCCAGTAATAGGCATATTGCGGCCCAGTAGCGATGAGGGGAATAATTTGTTCAAAAGTTTCGCGAGTAATGGGGACTAGCATTGGTAATTAGTTATTGGTAGAGACGCGATATACCGCGTCTGTACATTAGTAGGGTCGAATATTTTTTTAGATAGTTGTTACAATATCTTTTCTAACCCATAAATTAGGGATTTGAGTTGGGTGACTTTGCGGATAGACAAGAGAACCCCAGGCATATAACAAGCCCTATCCATCGTATCGTGACGTAGCGTATAGATTTGACCTGGCGCACCAAAAATGACTTCCTGATGGGCAATTAATCCAGGTAAGCGAATGCTATGGATGCGAATATTCTCTTCGGTTAATCCGCCTCTTGCACCTGTAATGGTTTCAGTTTCTTTGACGGAAGCAGTATTATAGCTTTTACCCAATTCGGAGAGCATTTCAGCAGTTTTAATCGCCGTCCCGCTTGGTGCATCAGCTTTTTGGTTGTGGTGAAGTTCGATAATTTCTACGTGGTCGAAGTATTGCGAAGCTTGAATGGCCGCTTGTTGCAATAAAACCATGCCGATGCAGAAATTAGGGATAATCAAACAACCCGTACTAGCTTTTTCGGCAAAATCGCCGAGGTCTTGGATTTGTTCTGGCGAGAGTCCGGTCGTTCCAACAACGGGACGCACTCCATAGGCGATCGCGCTTCGCACGTTATCATAAACTCCATCGGGATGCGTAAAATCTACCATCACGCCTTGCACTTTCTCTTGGGTAGCAAGCACTAAGACGCTTTGCAAGTCTTGTAAAATAGGAATTTCTAATTCCCCGCATCCCGCCACTTCTCCGACATCTTGACCTTCATAAGCTGGATTGCGATCGACTGCACCGACTAGCGTCATATCTTCGGCATTAGCAACCGCTTTGATAACTTCGCGCCCCATTTTACCAGCCGCACCGTTAACGACTACGGGAATAGGAGATGTATTGGTCGTCATTGTTTGAGATATCCTTGTGATGAAATGCACCCCAAGCCTTCTATTGTAACTCGCCGTTGCTACTCAACAGCGGATCCCTCCCCTCGAAGGGAAGATGGCAAAGCGAATCCAGTATGATTGCGCCCTTACAAACAAGCTTTTACCAAAACTTCTCGATGTATGAGAGCGCGATCTACCAAAGATTGAATGCGATCGCGCGATAGCGGTTCGCCGTTAGCATAGTGTTCTAACCAAGCCGTACTAATGACGTTTGGATCGTCGGGAATTGTTTCGAGTTCCCATCCAGGAATTTCAATTTCTTCCATTAAGCGACTGACTTTAGGGTCGTAGCTGAGCGCAAAACATCGACATTCTTCAGCAGCAGCCATAATTAAGCTATGGAGACGCATCCCAATCGTCATTTCGACTCCTCGGAATAATCCTTTTAATTCTCTGGGATCGTCTAAGCTGATGATGTGGGTGTCTCCTTTGAGTTGTTCGGCAATCGATCCCGCGATCGCCAAATCCTGAGAGGCTTGAAAAGGAACCAGTAAAATGCAAGTATTAGTTGCTTTTTGAAAGTCGATTAAAGCTTGAGTAAGAGTAGCTAAGCGTTTGGGGGTTAACTGCGGGTGCGATCGCAAATTTACGGCGACTCTGGGGGCGGGTAAATCCCACAATCCTTTGACGGGTTTTGCTTCTAGCGCCCAAACTGGATCGGGTGCGATCGTTACGGGCAGATTCCAATCTGCTAACAATATCGCTGAGGCGCGATCTCTAACGCCGATCGCGACGCATTTTTGTAAGACCTTTTTTGTCATCGCTTGCGTTATACGACGCTTGAGCGGCCCTATACCCTGCGCCCAGGCAATCGTTTTCAAACCCTTCTGCTGTGCCAGTGCCATTAATCCTGCATAGTAAAAAGGACTGGCAAAACTGGTCGCATCTTGCATCAAACTTCCCCCGCCCCAGATAAAAAATTGGGATTTTCGCATTGCTTCTAGAATGGGAAAAGCCGAACGGCGATCGCAACTTTCTACGCCATAACGCTTGCTGGTTTCGTCGGGATTGGCGGAAAGTACAATCGGCGTAACTTTTTTGGGCAACATTTGCAGCAGAGATACTAGTAACGCTTCATCCCCTGCATTTCCTTTCCCGTAATAACCACAAATAATTGCCCGCATTTTTCTGTATCCTTGCAATCTGTTCACTAAATTATGAATTATGAAGGATAAATTGTGAATTATGAAGCGCTCGGTGACAGGCGATTAGTGAGATTAAATCCGTTTAATTTAGTCATAATATGTAGTGCGAGCGGGATGCTCGCACTACTGGCTATTAAGGTTATTCAACTGGATTTGGTATGACTGGAAATTAGAAAATTTAAGTACGAACAAAACAAAGGTGGGCAAAACTTTACCCACCCTGGTACAGTAAAATTAGAGACTGGCGATCGCGATATCGGGTTATCCAATCGCTAATCGAAATTAACCTTTCCCATTTCCATTTCCATTTCCGTTACCGGAATGCGCGAGAACGGTTTCCTTAACTTTATCGGGGACTTCTTGCAGGTGGTCGTATTGCCATTTAAAAGTCCCAACGCCCATCGTGAGCGATCGCAATTCAACGATAAAGTTGTGCATCTCTGCTTGAGGTAAGTATGCCGTTACGCAATCCCAACCTTTCCAATCCGATAGACCTTCATAACCGAGAATTTGTCCTCGCCGTCCGCTAACCAACTGTAGCGCCTTGGAAGTATATTCACCAGGAACGGATACAGTAACCGTCAGAATGGGTTCTAGAAGCACTGGATTGCACTTGGGCATCCCTTCCGTCATCGCCAGACGAGCCGCTTGTTTAAACGCTTGCTCGGAACTGTCTACGCTATGATACGACCCATCGGTAAGAGTAACGTCAACATCTACTACGGGGAATCCTAACGGGCCGTGTGCTAGATACTCCCGCACGCCCGTTTCTACGCCAGGAATATATTGTTTGGGAACTACGCCGCCTACGATAGTCTCGTGGAACTGGAAGCCCGTTCCTCGCGGTAAGGGTTTAATATCGAGGTGAACGTCTCCAAACGCCCCATGACCGCCTGTTTGATGCTTGTAGCGTCCGTGGGATTTATGGGCTTGACGAATGGTTTCTTTGTAAGGAACTTGGGGTAAATGGGTTGTCATGGGCAAGTTATACTTGCGACGCAACCGATCTAAGGCAACTTGGAGATGAATTTCTCCCTGTCCCCAGAGAATGACTTCTTTAGTATCTCCGTGTTGTTCCCAATGCAACGAGGGATCTTCTTCGATCAGTTTGCTCATTGCTGCGCTGAGTTTTACCTCATCTTTGCGGTTTTCTGGGGTAATTGCCAGGGCGTATACGGGTTCTAATTTATCTGCTTTGGGCAGTTGGGCAATTTTTTGATTCGAGTTAGCGGTTAGAATCTCGCCCGTTTTGATGCCTTCGAGACGACCGATGGTCACAATTTCCCCAGCAGATGCAACGTTAATGGGTTGCTGTTGCTGTCCCATCATCCGATAGATACCACCTGCACGAACGCCGTTGAGTGCCATTCCATCTGTAATTTCGCCTTGCCACACTCTAACTAGAGAAAGTCGTCCGCCTTGGGATGTAAAATAGGTTTTGAGAACTTGCGCGATCGGCTCTGCCGCTGCCCTTTGGGCAATCGCATTGTTTTCTTGTGTCTCAGATAATCCGCGTCGTTGCGCCGTCACGGTAGGGGCGGGTGCTTCTTCAATTAAAGCTTCCAACAAAGGACGCACCCCATAGTCTTGTTCGGCGATTCCCAGAAATACGGGGACGATTTGGTCTGCACCTAATTCTAGCTTCAAGTCTTGAAGAATTTCTTCTTGGGGGGGTTCTATGTCTTCGAGAAGTTCTTCTAATAAGTGGTCGTCAAATTCTGATAAGGTTTCCAGCATTTCGTTGCGGGCTGCCTTTTCCTCATCTTTGAGGCGATCGGGAAGAGGAATCGGATCGGCAGGACTGCCTTTATGATAATGATAAGCTTGTTCGCTTACGAGATCGATGTAGCCGACTAGTTCCTCTCCTTGATGGATGGGATATTGTTGGGGAACCAAAGGACGGCTAGACACTTGTTTGAGCGCGTGGAGAACGTCCATAAAGCCGTTTTTCGACCGATCCATTTTGTTGATGAAGACGAGGTGAGGAATTTCCCAGTCGTCGAGGAATTTAAATAATGGTGCTAAGGTTAGAACGCGATCGATAACGGGTTCGCAAACGACAATTGCCGCACCTGCACCTACTAGAGCATTATAGGTTTCTTGCGCAAATTCAATCGAACCCGGACAATCGAGAAAAGTAAAGTTGATGTCTTTGTAGTTAGCAGTAGCAGCGGTGACTTCTACGCTCATCTGGCGTTCTTTTGCTTCGGGCGAGCTATCGCCTACCGTATTGCCATCTTTGATGCTACCTTTGCGAGTAATTGCACCCGTTATCGATAGTAGACTTTCGAGTAAAGTTGTCTTCCCACTTGAGTAGGGCCCAACTATCGCCACATTACGGGTATTTTCGAGGACTTTTTGGTTCATACTAATTCACCCCCAATGAGTAAAACTCTATTGACTTGAGCTACATAATTTCTTCAGGATTTATACCCCTCCATGAGGGTATTCGTCCTAACAAATGACGCTCAAAAAATTTGTTATGATTTGTGAGCGTAGCGCATTCTTTGGGTAAATATGCAAAAGTTGCAATGTCTTTTAAAGCAAACTCGACATATTATTAAATAAGTTAAACAAACGTTAATTATTAATTAAAAAGATTAAGATAAGTAAAAAAAATAATTTTTATTGTTATTAAAATTAATAATATTATCTAAACTAGGAAATTAATTTCTTGTAGGGTTACAAAATGAATGAAATAACCCTAACTATTCTTACGTCCCAAACTTTGAAATTTGAAGTTTAATCGGAAAAAGGCATCAACTCAAGTTTAAACGTATCTGAATCAGATGTCAGCGATACTTGTTGATAGCGCGCCCGCAAGGTTAAACCCGATCGCAATTTAGTCGAGACAGAGGTAATCAAACCATTTCCTTCAGTCCCAATTCCATAACTTACATCAAATTCCCACTGACTGGGATCGTCGGGTTCTCCTTTTCCAGTGCGAAATTGCCAGCCAAACGTCGTCAAGCGATTATCTTGATTTTGAGTATCGCGCGTTTCATAACCAACTTTTAGGATATTAGCCGCACCCGAAGGATTATTGCCAGCAAAATTAAAGCCAACTTGTGAATTCATCCCTAGGCTGTTAGGATCGCCGTTGGTTTGATAGTTAAGTTGTAGTCCGCCTAAGTTGGAATTAACTCCCCAACGCCATCGATCTTCGCTATCGATATTTGCTCTTGCAGAGAAAGAAACTTCTTCGCCAAACTTTTGAGAAAGTTGTACGCCACCCGCTAGCGTTTCATTTTGATTGTTACGACTTCCAGTAAAGGTTAAACCTGATATAGGCTGTAAGTTGAGAGCAATTTGAGAAGAGTTATAGTTACCGTTAAAATTAATGCCAAATTGCGACCAAGGTTGGAACTTTAGGTTATATTTCCAGTCAGAATTGTCGTGGGTTCTAGTTGTTGGCGGCATTTCTGACCAAGAAAGCGTTTCTGAGGTGAGTGAAGAGGAATTATCGACAACGCCCAGTCCGACGCTAAGACCTCCCGCACCTTCCCAGCGATAGTTGGTATCTCTTCGCCACCCATTTTTATCGGCGAAAACAAGGTTTTCATCTACTTTAATTTCGCTAGCTGTCGTACTGGGAAAGCTCAATTGTACTTGGCGATCGCTTAAAAAATTAGGAACCCACTGTAATGAAGCAATATGAGCCTTGATATCCTCTGTGGAGAAAGCGGGCAAAGTGAGCGTAGATTTTGGCTGTAATTCTTGTCTGGGCTGTTTTAATAAGGTTGCAGGGCGATATCGATAGGGATCGGTTTCTACAGGAAGGTTAGTTAGTTCGCTTCCCTCTTCTCCTTGCTGTTTTGGGATGTATCCTTGGTCTAAGGGAGCTTCAGCTAGTACGGGTGCAGTTGCAAACAGACAACAGAAGAAGCCAAGAACGTTTGATAATAGCGCGATCCTCATGTCAATCTCTGGACTAACACTTTACCTCTATCTATTTTGGCAAAGTTTTCTAAAAAAAGGTAACTGGGAAACTGGCGATCGCACTAGAAATTTTATCTACTACTTGCCTAATCCCGTCTCTACAACTTCTTGTTTGTTTCGTTACTTTAAGGACTAATATTATAAAAAGAAAAATTTTGTCAAGATGTTAAAACTATCTTAAGATTAACAAATAAGAGAATTAACTTTCTTGATCGATAGCTCGATAACAATAAAAACTAAAGTAGGAGAAAATCTATGGCGCTTGTACCCATGCGGCTGCTCTTGGATCACGCGGCTGAGAATGGCTATGGTATTCCAGCTTATAATGTCAATAACATGGAGCAGATTCAAGCAATCATGAAAGCTGCCCACGAGACTGATAGTCCAGTTATTCTACAAGCTTCTCGTGGCGCTCGCTCCTATGCTGGAGAAAATTTTCTGCGTCATCTGATTTTAGCGGCAATAGAAACCTATCCCCACATTCCCATCGTCATGCACCAAGACCATGGCAACGAACCTGCTACTTGCTACTCGGCTATTCGTAACGGCTTCAGCAGCGTCATGATGGACGGTTCTCTCGAAGCAGATGCTAAAACTCCTGCGAGTTACGAGTATAACGTCAACGTTACTCGCGAAGTCGTCAAAGTGGCTCACTCTATCGGCGCTAGCGTCGAAGGCGAACTCGGTTGCTTGGGTTCTCTCGAAACGGGTATGGGTGACAAAGAAGACGGTCACGGTTTTGAAGGAAAGCTCTCTCACGACCAACTGCTTACCGACCCCGAACAAGCGGTTGACTTCGTAGAACAAACCCAAGTCGATGCTCTAGCTGTCGCCATTGGAACCAGTCACGGCGCTTACAAATTCAGCCGCAAACCAACAGGAGAAATCCTCGCTATCGGCAGAATCGAAGAAATTCACAGCCGTCTGCCTAACACCCACTTGGTGATGCACGGTTCTTCTTCGGTTCCTCAAGACTTGATCGACCTGATCAACCAGTACGGCGGTACGATTCCCGAAACCTACGGCGTACCAGTTGAAGAAATTCAAAAAGGGATCAAGAGCGGCGTTCGTAAAGTCAACATCGACACCGACAACCGTCTAGCTATCACTGCTGCGGTACGCGAAGCACTGGCAAAAAATCCTAAAGAGTTCGACCCCCGTCACTTCCTCAAGCCTTCTATCAAGTATATGCAGAAGGTTTGCGCGGATCGCTACGAAGCTTTCGGGACTTCTGGTCAAGCTAGCAAAATCAAACAAATGACGCTTGATGAGTACGCAGCTAAGTATGCTAAGGGCGAGTTGGCTGCTAGCATCAAGAAAGCTGTTGGTGTATAAGAAGTCGCAATCGCGCAGCGTGGGCTTTGCCCATTCGCTTTCAGATACAAAGAATCGTTAAATTGACTGGGTAGCATTTAAATAGCTACCCAGATTTTTCATGGACAAAAATCGCACAATAATGAAACGAAACGCAGCGTTTTTTTATTTTATTGGGAAACGCTGTGGGATCTCACCCACGGCAATTGCTACTTATCTAGTAACATTATTAACGATTTCTATCGGGTTGGGTTCTCATTTATGTACTATGGTTTGGGCGGCTAGTCCTAATCCGGTCATTCAATCCGATCCCTCGCTCAAACAAGCCAAGCCTAATATGCAACTCATCAATGCCAATCTCCAATTTGGTTTGAAGCTCTTCTCAACCATTGCTAAAAGTAATGGCGATAGTAATATTTTTGTCTCGCCGACAAGTATCGCGATCGCGCTATCAATGCTCTACAATGGCGCTAGCGGTACGACTCAACAGGAAATGACAGCCGCAATGTCTTTGGCGGGACTCGATCCTAAAATTCTCAATGAAGCTAACCAATCCCTACAAGAAACCCTCAAAAACCCAGATCCAAATGTTAGCGTTGCGATCGCAAATTCTCTGTGGTCGAGAGAAGGATTCTCGTTTCGGCATCAATTTTTGAGAGTGGCTCGTCAATTTTACGACGCACAAGTTACGAGTTTAGATTTTGCGAGTCCTGATGCCGTAGGAATAATCAATCAATGGGTGGACGAAAATACTCAAGGAAAAATTACTCGCATCATAGAGCGTCTCGATCCCAATGACGTACTGTTTTTGATTAATGCCGTCTATTTTAAGGGAAGTTGGACAAATCCATTCGATACAAAACTAACTGCTCAACAGCCATTTTATTTAACTAACGGGACATCCAAACAGCATCCCCTTATGTCTCGTCAAGGAAAATATCGCTATTATGAAAACCAACAGTTTCAGGCAGTTAGGTTGCCCTATGGAAAGAATCAACTGAGTATGTATGTTTTTCTTCCTACAAAGAATAGCAATTTAAATAGTTTTTTAGGACAATTAAACCCTCAAAATTGGAATCAATGGATTTCTCAATTTAAAGAACGAAAAGGCTTGGTTAAAATTCCGCGATTTAAATTACAGTATGAAATTGAACTCAAAAATGCGCTGGTTGCTTTAGGAATGAAAACGATGTTTGACGAAGCGAAAGCCGATTTTGCCGATTTAACTTCTGAAAAAGTGAAAGTTGATAGCGTCAAACATAAAACCTTTGTGGAGGTGAATGAAGAAGGAACCGAAGCTGCTGGCGTTACTTCTATCGGCATGCAAGTTACTTCAGCCGCACCCACAACCGAACCTTTTACTATGGTAGTGGATCGCCCTTTCTTATGTGCTATTCGCGACGATCGCACTGGAACGATTTTATTTATGGGTAAGATTGTTAATCCGTGAATAGGAATTGGTGACTGGTGACTGGGGATTAGGGAATAGGCAATAAGGAATGGAGTAAGAAGAATTTATAGATTTTCTTCCTTGTTTCCAAAGTCTTCCTACACTTCCTACTCACCAATCATCGACATCCCGATTGCTCGATCGCGATTCGATAAATACTGGTTCTAGCAGTAATATATAGGCTGCGATAATCTGAACCTCCCCAAGCTAGATTAGCGGGTTCTTCTGGAAGTTTTATAGTTGCTAGTTGTTTTCCCGTTGCAGAGAAGATTTTTAGTCCTTCTGGGGTGGTAAGGTATAAGTTGCCTTGAGTATCTACTTTCATGCCATCGACGTTCGTTCTGGCGAAAACTTGAGCGTCCGTTAACGTTCCATCGGATTGCACTCGATAGCGCATCAATACTTTTAAATCGCGATCGCTACTGCCAACATAAAGATATTGTTCGTCGGGTGAAAATGCAAGTCCGTTTGGATAAATTAAATCTGAAGCTAATAAAGTTAGATTGCCATCATAATAACGATAAATGCCATTGACTTTTTGCTCTTTTTGTAAATCGTCGTTTAATTTAGACAAGCCATAAGGCGGATCGGTAAAATAAATTGCACCATCAGACTTAACGACGAGATCGTTAGGGCTATTGAGGCGTTTTCCTTGGTAGGAATCGATAATTTTCTGTTTTTGTCCATCTTTGGCGAGTCGAACTACAGCGCGATCGCCGTGTTGGGCAAAGATAATATTTCCTTTTTTATCATAAGTAATTCCATTAGAACCGCGCGGATTTCTTTTGGGAGGCGAACCTAAATAACCACTATTTTCTAAAAAGATCGAAGTTGTTCCATCGGAATCGAGTCGATAGATTTTGTTAGAAGGAATATCGCTAAAAATTAAATAACCTTCGCGAGTCCATAAAGGGCCTTCTGTAAATTTAAATCCACCTGCGAGCTTTTCTACTACTAGGTTATCGGGTAAAATAGTATTAGCTGCGCGATCGAGAATATTGACTGAGGCGTTAACAATCGTTTGCGAGATCGCTATTTGATTGCCACTAAAAATAATAATTGATGCACTAATTAAGCTGAGAATTCTTGGCATAATAGTAATTTCTGTAAGTCTCAAACAAACGGTCGTAAGAAATCATACACAAATAAATGAGGTACAGTTTTTAGGAATACTTAACATTTATAGGTTGTAACTAAAAGTGAAAGCTTCTGCTATAGTAGTGAACCGATGAATCTATACTTGCGATAGGAATGTCAACAAAGACCGTTAACTACTCAAATTTAGTAGAATTACTGTGCGATCGCGCTCAAAAAATTCCTCAAAAAACGGCTTTTACCTTTCTCAAAGACGGAGAAACCCAATCGGTTGACCTTACTTATCAAGCATTAGATCGACAAGCAAAAGCGATCGCCGCTCAACTTCAATCCCTCAACATTAAAAAGGGCGATTGCCCAAGGGGCAGCGGCTTCGCCGATCGCGTTATTTTAGTTTATCCTTTTGATGGCGCTCTAGAATTTATTGCGGCTTTCTTTGGCTGCTTGTATGCAGGGGTTATTGCAGTTCCTAGCTATCCACCACAAAATCGCTTCGCGTTGCGAGATCTGCAATCTCGTCTCGTTTCGTGTCAATCCCAAATTATCTTAACGAGTAAGTCTTTTCTAGGAAAGCTCAAAAGTCAATTGATTGCGTCAGAAACAGACCCAATCTTTAAGGCGCTACATTGGTTGGCGACGGACGATATTTCTCTTATCCTTGCTGATGATTGGTCGGGAGTGAAATGCGATCGCGATAGTCTAGCCTTCCTACAATATACTTCTGGTTCTACAGGCGTTCCTAAAGGCGTAATGGTAACTCACGATTGTATCCTCCACAATCAAGAAACCCTCAGACTAGCATTCGGACATAACGAGCGATCGCTTGGGGTAGGATGGTTGCCATTATTTCACGATATGGGATTGATCGGCAATGTCATCCAAGCCGTTTATTTAGGTGCTTCCTGCGTTCTCATGTCGCCGATTTCTTACGTACAAAAGCCGATACGATGGTTAGAAGCTATTTCTCGTTACCAAGTAACAACTAGCGGCGCGCCTAATTTTGCTTATGACTTGCTATCGCGTCGCGCCACACCAGAACAAATCGCCCATCTCGATTTAAGCAGTTGGAAGGTTGCTTTTTGTGGGGCCGAACCGATACGTATCGAAACGATAAACCAATTTGAGGCAAAGTTTGCGCCTTGTGGGTTTCGTCGGGAAGCTTTTTATCCTTGCTACGGGATGGCGGAAGCAACGTTATTCGTGACGGGAGGCGATTATACAAAACAGCCAGTCGTTAAATACATTGAAAAAGCGGCTTTGGAGAAGAATCGCGTCGTTTTGGCCAAGGAAGCGAAAGAGGGAGTTAAAACAATTGTTGGTTGCGGTCGAACTTGGTTAGATAGTAAAGTGGCGATCGTCGCTCCCGAAACCTTAACTCAATGTTTACCCAACAAAATTGGCGAGATCTGGGTTGCTGGCGGCGGCGTTGGTAAAGGATACTGGCAGCTAGACGAAGAAAGCGATCGCACGTTCAATGCTTATCTTAAAGATACGGGGGAAGGGCCGTTTTTAAGAACGGGCGATTTAGGATTTGTGCAAGATGGCGAACTCTTTATTACAGGACGCTGTACCGATCTTATGGTTTTGTGGGGCTTCAATCATTATCCCCAATATATAGAAGAGACAGTAGAAAAATGTCATCCCGCTTTACGGATTGGTGCTGGTGCGGCATTTGCCGTTGATGTTGCAGGAGAAGATAAACTGGTGATTGTGAATGAAATCGATCGCACTTATCGACAGAATTTAGTTGTTGATGAAGTTGTAGAAGCGATTCGCTGGCAAGTCTTTCAGGATCATTTTATCGATGTTCATGCGATCGCATTACTAAAAACAGGTAGTTTGCCTAAAACTTCTAGCGGAAAGGTGCAACGGAAGGTTTGTAAGGAAAAGTTTCTAGAAGGAAGTTTGGATATTGTAGGAGAATGGCGCTTGCAAGGGCAAAGCGATATGATTGTGTTGATTAATCGCTATTTGAATCCTATGACGCATTTAAGGCGGTATTCGCTTTTATTTGGGGGACGAATGAGACGGTTTTTGTATTGGTTGATGAAAGAGAAAAATCGCGATCGCTAAATTTTGTATGTCTGACATCATCTCTTTAATTAACGCGAGTAACTATTGCCGAGGCATTTTAAAACGCAATGAAATTGATACAATAAGCGATCGCTTCGACAGTTCTTGTATTTGTTGATGAGCGATCGCAATATTTTATAATTATCCTTTTAGCAAGTCGTCGCGAAAAATAAAAATAAAAAACTAACTATAGATGAAAAGATTACGCTTTCTATTGCTGGCGATTTTTGCTGTTCTTTTAACTACCTTACCTGCTGTTGGAGCCGATCGCATTCTTTTTTATTTTGGCCCTTTAAATTTTTCGGTTGCGGTTGATTCCCTAGAAACCTTTGCTAAGGAGGGTAAAGTCAATAAAGATTTAGCATTTTACCTCAATCGTTTGAGTTCCCCACAACAAGAACAGTTTCGCAAGTTCTTACAATCGCGTTTTGAGGTGAATCCGAGAACGATTTATCGATTTGCGCAAAGTTCGGTGGGAGAAGAATTATTAAAAGATGTCGGCGAATTTATTAATATTCCTAAAAATCAGAACGGTTTTTATGGATTGCGAGGATCGTTAATACAAGCTGTCATGAAATCGAAAAGTATTAATGCGATCGAATTAATGCGCAAGTTTCCCACCGATATGCAACTCAATACCCAAAATATTATGGAGTTCGTTGGGGAAATGTCCACCATGGTTGACAAAACTAAAACATTAATCGCGCAACTCGATCGCATGACGGTAGTGCAAACGAAGTCTCAATTGCCTGTCGATTCTGCCGTTGATATCAGAAAAGCTGGTAACTTCAAGACTTCGTTGCAAACGATCGCCCTCTATGATTCTAAACGGGAGCGCCAGATAACGATCGATCTATACTTACCCGAATTAACCCAAACTCAAACGCCCATTATTGTTATTTCTAATGGTATCGGTGCGGGACGCGATCGCTTTGACGATTTGGCACTACATTTAGCGTCTCATGGATTTGCCGTTGTCATTCCTGACCATCCCGGCAGCGACTATCAAAGACAACAGGATTTTTATGCAGGATTATACCAAGATAACTTCGATGCGACGGAATTTCGCGATCGCCCACTTGATGTCACTTTCATACTCGACGAACTCGAAAAGCGCAACCCATCCCAATTTCAAAATCGATTAAACTTACAACAAGTCGGCGTATTTGGTTACTCGTTTGGCGGTGCAACTGCTATATCCTTAGCTGGTGGGACGTTAGACTATCCACAACTCGAACGAGATTGCACGACACAAACTCGCTTACTCAATATCTCTCTTTATTATCAGTGTCGCGCCTTAGAAATTTCGCGACAAGACCTTAGTTTGCAAGATTCTCGCATCAAAGCTATCTATCTTTTCGTTCCCTTTAGCAACAGTCTTTTTGGGAAAACCGGGATGAGTGGGGTTAAGATTCCTACAATGTGGCAAGCGGCAGCAGAAGATATTATCACGCCGTTAATCTCAGAACAAATGCCAGGGTTTGCAGATCTCATCGCTTCCGATAAATACTTTGCCGTCTCGCGAGGATTGCCTCATGCGTGGATATTGCTCCCTTTAACGCAAGGCATAACGAATCAGTCAATTTCTAAAGACGAAGCTACTGCGATCGCGCGCGACTATCAAAACATTCTTACCGTAGCATTTTTTAAAACCTATCTCGCCCAAGCAAAAGAATACCGAAGTTACTTAAATACTTCTTATTTTAAGACCATCGCCCAAGCCCCTTTTAGTCTTAGTTTAGTGCGATCGCTTCCCGAACGAGAGTAAAACTCTACCATTGTCGTTAAATTATTGTCGATCTTGTACTGTGCTTAAACCTAAAATATAAGGAAGTAATCGAGCAATATTTCTAGCATCGTCAATGCCGCGATGATGGGTTCCTATCAAATTTAATCCTGCTAATTCAAGCGCTTGTGCCATCCCATAACGTTTTTTTAAGTTTTGATTTTCTGTAAATAGATGTTTGAGGTTAATATGTTCGCTAGCAATGGGATAGGGAATTTTATGAAATTTACTATCTTGCTCGAATTGTTTGCGATCGTAATCTCCCCAAGACCCAAAAATGATATTAGAATATTGTAATTGCCATTGTTTAAAACGCGCGATCGCATCTGAATAGACCTCCGCACCATCGACTTCGGCTTGAGTAATTGAAATACATCCTGCTGTTAAAAAGGCTGGCTTTGTCACGAGCATTGAGCCTGAATGATTGTACGAGCTAGAAATTAGACGAAAAGAAATTGAAGATCTTTTTGGAATATCACTTGAAATTTTGACTTTTGAGCAGTGGGTTAAAGAACAGTTCGATCGCGCTTTAGCGGAAAATATTGTAACCGAACAAATGCTTTCTTCTGCTTGGATTACAGCTTATACAGAATCGTTGACACAACGACGCAGAGATATTACACCAATCGATGAGCAATGTTACCAATGGCTATTTACACTCAAGATACTTTTAGCGAGAGAGTAGTAAGCTGTTCAACATTTAGGCTGCCATAAAAGTTGGACTCTGAGACTGGGAGAGAGTTTTAAGAAGTCTTTCTTCACTCATCAATAGGAAATCTAGATGTGGAACAGCTTAGAACTAATAAGATTACAAAAACTGTAAGATAGCTTTTTCTACATAACCTTTTTGACAAGAAATAAAACCAATTTTTTTTGACAATTTAACGAGCAAATTCAAATAAGTCTAGCTGATTAACGAATAGATGAATCTAGAACTTGATTGAGTTTACCGCTACGATAGCCTTCTAAATCTAGGGTAACGTACATAAATCCATAGCCTTGAAAAGCTGCTACAAGTTGGGGTAAATCGGTAGCCAAAATAAAATCCTTAATTTTGTCTGGCATTAACTCAATTTTGGCGGTATCTCCTTCGGAACGAACGCGCAGATTTTTCCATCCTAACTTGCGTAAATAAATCTCTGCTCGTCCAACTCGTTGCAATTTAGCAACAGTAATTTCTTCGCCGTAGGGAAAGCGAGAACTCAGACAGGGTTGCGCAGGTTTATCCCACCACGATAGTCCCAATTGTTGAGAGAGTTGGCGAACTTCTGCTTTGCTAATATTCACCTCTGCTAGAGGCGATCGCGCGCCTCTTTCTTTTGCTGCCTGAATTCCTGGTCTATAATCTTTAAGGTCGTCTGCGTTAACTCCATCGACGACATAAGGATAGCCTAGCTGTATGGCGATTGGTTTTAACGTGTCGTGAAGTTCGCTTTTACAGAAGTAGCAACGGTTAACGGGGTTGGTTGTATAGTTAGGATTGTCCATTTCATGAGTTTCTATTAACTCGTGGCGAATCCCTATCTTATCTGCTTGAATTTGTGCGTCGTCTAACTCTTCTGGTAGTAATGATGGGGAAACTGCCGTAATTGCTAAAGCGCGATCGCCCAATACATCATAAGCGATTTTGGCGACTAAGCTGCTATCTATGCCTCCAGAGTAAGCGATTAGCGCTCGCTCCATTTCAGCAAAAATTATTTTTAGTTGTGCTAACTTTTGTTCGATCTCATGAGACATAGTTCTACTTCTATTAATTATTCTTTAATTTTAAAAAATTTATTTTAAGTTGTGCTTATTCAAATGTTTTTGAAAAATTAGGCATAATTTGAGAACAGTTTTTTGTAAAGTCTTCTATCCATTTATCCGTTAATTTTTCAATTAACTTTGTTTCAATTGATGAAAGACTTTCATCTAATTCACCTATAAAAACTATCTCTCCATCTACATCAATTTCAAAGTTTGTCAGCCAGTCAAAATCAGGTTTTGAACTATAACAATATTTAGCCGCCAAAACTGTACCTAAGTAATGTCTGGCTTGCCGATGAATTACATTGAGTTTATATAACAATTTTTCTATAACAATCTTTTTTTCTGAAAGCGACTCTAAATTAGATGCTTGTTTTGGTTCCAAAAGATTGAGATCGAAATCACTTGCAAATTCAGTACTATCGTCATAATAAATTTTGTTCCAAGAAGCCTCATGAAGGTTAGTGCCGCTTAAGCGAGCGCCTCTAAAATCAGCTTCGTCTAATTTTGCATTTTTAAAACTAGCTCCTATCAAACAAGCATATTGAAAATTGGCTTCTTTCAAAATTGCTCCAGATAGATTAGCATCAGTAAGATTAGTTCTGTATAGACAAGCTTTTCTCAAATTACAATAACTTAAATTTGTACTTTTTAAATTAGCATAGCTTAGGTCAGATTCTTCCAAGTCGGCGTTACTTAGATCGACACGTTCTAAATACACCATTTTTAAATCCATCTTTTTGAAGTTTTTTTGTCCTTGGCTTATTTTTTTTCTAATCTCAAACCCTAAACTAATACTCATTGGCTATACTTTGTTGACTACCTTAATGTCTTTTTTACTATCTACAGATTGAGTAAGTACATTACACTTAACTTAAGAACTAATATATTAGGAGTTTATGATAATAATAAAGTGTGTTGCGAAGCAAGCTCGATCGTTTCCATACAATGAACTACACTGGCAAACTTAATATAAAGCAACTTCCTTGACCTTCTTGTGATACCAGCGTAATATCGCCACCGTGCAGTCGCGCTAGCTTGCGCGATAGGGTTAAACCCAATCCAGTTCCTTTATGTTTGCGACTCAGCGAACTATTAATCTGTTGGAAAGGTTGAAATAGCTTATCTCGATCTGCTTTTTTGATGCCAATTCCCGTATCGATGACGCAAAATTCTAGCATACTGCCATTACGTTGAACTTTAAGCGTTACAGAACCGACTTCAGTAAATTTAATTGCATTGGAGAGCAAGTTAATCAAAATTTGTTGGATTCGACGGCGATCGACCGTGCAAAAATCGATATTGGGAGGGATTTCAAGTAACAGGTCTAACCCTTGTTCGCTCGATCGCGATTCTAGCATCGATAATGAAGATACACACAAATCTTTAACGGCTATTGTTTCTAAAAATAGTTCTTCTCGATTCGCTTCAATTTTTGAGATATCTAAAAAGTCGTTGACAAGCGATAATAAATGTTCGCCAGAAGAAGCAATTGCACAGGCATATTGTTGCTGCTTTGGATTGAGAGGGCCATAAATTTCATCTTTGAGCATCCGCGCAAATCCCAAAATTCCCGTTAAAGGGGTGCGGAGTTCGTGATTCATGTGCGAGAGAAATTCGCTTTTTGCACAATTAGCTGCTTCAGATTGTTGTTTTTCTATTTCTAAATGTTTGGCGCATTCTTCAAGATGTTTGATGGTTGTTTGGGTTTGAATATGGTAAAGCGCGATCGCAATTTGTTGAGCGACTGATTCGAGAATCTTAATTTCTTCTGGTGCAAACTTGTAGTTCTCTAGTTTTGGTTGTAGGGATAAACTCCCAAAAAATTCTCCCCGAATGAATAAAGGTATATTAAAAAAGGGGGCTATAAATTCCTGATTTTGATAAGTAAATTGACTGATTTTTGCCTGCTTTTCAAAAATTGATATCTCCGATGGTTCCCAGATAGCAATCTTGAGGCAAGTCAAACATGAAATTTGCTCGTTACTTCGCCATTCTTTTTCAATTTGGCTGATTTGTTGTTTTAAGTTGAATATAACAACGCGCTCCACTTCAAATCTTTGTCCGATGAGTTTAAGAATATTTTCTAATAGTTTTTGGCATGGACAATCACTATTAATTATTTGATTAATTTTAAAAATTAATTCTTGCTGCAACTTTTGTTCTTGTATTGTTATCTCTAGCTCAGTTTTAGCAATTTCAAATCCACATCTTTGAGCGAGAATACGAATGAACTTTAATTCTCGTTCGCTCCATTGGCGATCGCATTCATACGAATATAAAAATACCTCTCCTAAATAAGACTGTTGCTCGACGATTGGAATGATTAAAAGCGAACGTATTCGTTTGCTTTGAGTATCTTGTTTAATATTGAGTGATAGTAAAAGATCGCCTTCAGAAAAGGTTAGTAAATTTCCTTGTTTCAGTAGTAACTGATGATTATCTGCAATTCTGTAAGAGAAGTTTAGTAAACTTTCTTCTTTTTTACTATTTTTGGAAAAATGACAAACTTTCTGACTTTTATTACTATCCCATCGCAACAAAAAACAATAATTAACGCCAAGAGTCTCATCAAATAGATCGATAATATTTTGAAGGCGTTCGTCTAATTCAGATGGCTCGTCTATCGGCTCATCTAAGTTCTTAACGTTATATTTTTGAGGAACGGGAGTAGCTGGCATTTCTTTATTTCCCTAACTAATAAATATATATTTTTATTGCTAATTTAAGTCATTGCCCCTAAAATTCTCGCCGCGAAAATATTAAAATAGCGATTGATAAAAGGAAAGTTGTATATACAATCCCGTAAATAGCATTGCCAAATAACTCGGAAGAATTTGGCAGCAATCCATAAACTGCTTGATTTTTTAAATTTAGTCGCTCTAAATCCGGCAAGACCAGATAAACTGCTCTAGTAACTGACTCTACCGTTTCATTTTTACTAATTGCACCGAGTTTAAGTAAATTACTACTAATATGACCCATTAGATAAATGCCAAAACTAAAAAGCGTTGCTAAGATAGAACTAGTAAATACGCCAAACATCATCGCAACAGCAATCAATAATGCCAATTCAATTAACAAAAATAATTGCGAAATTAAAATAGCCTGCCAAGGAAAAATAATTTTTGATAAACTTAAAAAAGTTATATAAATAACAGTCATAAGGGCAAGCATGACCCCTAAAACCGTAGATAAGCCTAAATGTTTGCCAATAATTAACTCTGCTCGACTCAGCGGCTTAGGAATTAGCACTAAAACGGTACGCTTTTCTATTTCTTTGTTAATCAATCCCGTCCCGACGAAAATGGCAACAATTGCCCCAAGAAGCGACATTGCTGCCAAACCCAAATCTAAAAAGATTTTTTCGTGAGTGCCGACAGAAACTTCTGGTAAAAAACGGAGCGCGATCGCGAGTAACAGGGCAAAAAAGCCGATGAAATAGAAAATGCGATCTCGAATAACTTCCCTAAATCCATTGGCGGCGATCGTCCAAACTCTCACTATACTCATGGGAATTTAATTTGCCTCTTAACAATCGGGTCATTACCCATTTTTTACCTAGTTTCTATCTTAAGCTGGAAATCAAAAATCAATCTAACTTATTGTAGATGACAAACAAAAGTCGGTTCTCAAAAATCGAGATAAATCTATCTTAAGAAGGATGACAAATTAATCAAAATAGATTTTTTCAGCTATTGACCTTTTTTTACCATTAAGGATAAAAACTCAAGTTAGGCAATCCTAACGCCTCTTCCCATCCCATCATTAAATTCAAGCATTGTACGGCTTGTCCCGCTTGACCTTTAATTAGATTGTCAATAGCAGACATAACGATAACGCGATCGGTACGAGTATCAACCTCAATCCCGATGTAACAAAGATTTGTTCCCGCCGCCCACTTAGTTTGAGGATACGTTCCATTGGGCAACACCTTAACAAAGGAAGACGAACGATAGAAAGCCGTATAAATAGTTATGAGATCTTCGCGTACCAGTCCTGGATCTCGCATAGTTGCATAGACAGTTGCAAGAATTCCCCGTACCATTGGAATAAGATGGGGCGTGAACTGTACCTTAACCTCATGTCCGGCCAAATCGCTACAAATTTGCTCGATTTCCGGCGTGTGACGGTGCTTCGTAACGCTATAAGCCCCCAAAGAATTATCCGCCTCAGCTAACAGTAAATTGGTTTTTGCCTGACGACCGCCGCCTGAAGTCCCCGATTTAGCATCGATAATTGCTGTTTCTGGAACGATTAAGCCTTGTTTGAGCAAGGGAGCGAGTGCGAGTAAGCTAGCAGTAGGATAGCATCCCGGACAGCCAATTAATTGTGCTTCTCGAATTTCATCTCGATATAATTCTGGTAAGCCATAAATGGCGGCTGAAGCAACAGTGCGATCGCTGCGATCTTTTTATACCAAGTAGTATAAGTATCGAGATCTTTAAAGCGATAATCGGCCGATAAATCTAAAACTTTACAACCTTTCTCGATTAATTGGGGAGCCATATCGCAAGCTAACCCGTTAGGCAAACCGAGAAAAACTATTTCGCATCGAGACGCAATGACATTTAAATCGATGGGTTCGATAGTTAAATCGACGCAATGACCGAGATGGGGATAAAGTTCGGCATAAGGTTTTCCTGCACTGCTGTCCCCTCCTAAATAGACGATTTCTACCTTGGGATGATCTAGCAGCAATCGTATCAATTGTACGCCACCGTATCCAGAAGCTCCAACAATCCCTACAGTCATTTTTCCAGAATTACTCATACTTCCAACTTCCTAGTCGCCGCGCATAATTAGTCTAACTTTGGCTGCATTGTATTATCAAATCTGCACTTTGAATCGGAAGTTTTTAAGAAGGTTTTATGATGATTGATAATAGGTTAAAATTGCGTTCCCATGCTGTTACTTAACGATCTACCCAAACGCCTACAAGCACACGACCCAGAAGAAAAGCGGATTGTTACAGGCGTAAACTGGAACAAATATGAAGCGTTTCTTACTGAGAGAGGAGATAGTTTAGCTTATCGCGTTGCTTACCTGGATGGAGTGTTAGAAATTGTGTCGCCCAGTCGTCGTCATGAAAGCGGAAAAACCCAAATAGGAACTTTAGTGGAAATTTATTTCCTAGAAACTGATACAGAATACTTTCCTACGGGTTCTACCACCTTTCGCAAAGAGGAACAACAAGCAGGCGCAGAACCCGATGAAAGCTACTGCATTACTACTGAAAAAGACTTTCCCGACTTAGCTATTGAAGTAGTTATTACTAGCGGTGGAATTAATCGACTAGAACTTTATCGTCGTTTAGGCGTTCGCGAGGTTTGGTTCTGGCAAAATAATAATTTTTCTATTTTATCATCTTCGCGAAGAAATTCCCTCTCAATTCGTTCCCACATTTGGATACGAACAAATAACTTATAGCGAACTACTACCCGATTTAGATATGAATCTTCTAGCTGAATGCGTTCGCAATCCCAATCCTCTCGCTGCGGCTAAAGAATTTCGACAACGCTTGACAGAATAATTCGTAATTCGTAATTTGTAATTCTCGTTACTCTATTTTCAATCGCTTCCCACAGCCGATATCCCTCAAGAGCTACAATCAGAGGTAGAAATCCCAAATAACCTCGCAGTTATATGCAATAGGCAAACCAGTTATAAACTTGTTGCCTTCTCGCACTGATTACTGATAACCGATTACTGATTACTGATATAAGTGGAAGCGCTTCAAAACATCCCTATTGAATTTGACTCTATCGACGCAGCCCTAGAAGATATTAAAGCAGGTCGCGCGATCGTTGTCGTCGATGACGAAAACCGAGAAAACGAAGGCGATCTCATCTGTGCTGCCCAATTTGCTACACCGCAGACAATTAATTTTATGGCGGTGGAAGCGCGAGGATTGATCTGTCTGGCGATGACAGGAGAACGTCTCGACCAACTCGATCTACCCTTGATGGTCACCAAAAATACCGATAGCAACCAAACTGCTTTTACCGTCAGTATCGATGCTTCGCCTCATCTGGGCGTTAGTACGGGTATCTCGGCAGAAGACCGCGCCCGCACGATTCAAGTAGCGATCGATTCGGCGACGCGTCCCGAAGATTTGACTCGTCCGGGCCATATCTTTCCTATTCGCGCCAAGCAAGGCGGTGTCCTTAAAAGGGCAGGTCATACGGAAGCAGCAGTCGATTTGGCGAGATTGGCAGGGTTATATCCCGCAGGCGTTATTTGTGAGATTCAAAACTTTGACGGTTCGATGGCGCGACTGCCACAGTTATTTGAGTACGCCAAGAAGTACAATTTAAAATTAATTAGTATTGCCGATCTCATTAGCTATCGTCTCAAACACGATCGCTTTGTCTATCGAGAGGCAGTTTGTAGTTTTCCCAGTCAGTTTGGCACATTTCAACTTTACGCCTATCGCAATACTTTAGATGGTTCAGAACATGTTGCGATTGTTAAAGGAGATCCGGCAGAGTTTAAAGATCGTACCGTCACGGTGCGGATGCACTCGGAATGTTTGACAGGAGATGCGTTGGGATCCCTGCGCTGCGATTGTCGAATGCAATTAAATGCAGCCCTCAAAACAATCGAACATGCTGGTGCGGGAGTAGTCGTTTATCTACGACAGGAAGGGCGCGGAATTGGTTTGATTAATAAGTTAAAAGCGTATTCTCTGCAAGATATGGGACTAGATACGGTAGAAGCTAACGAACGTCTCGGATTTCCAGCAGATTTGCGCGATTATGGCATGGGAGCGCAAATGCTAAACGATTTGGGCGTGAAAAAGATCCGTTTGATTACTAATAATCCGCGAAAAATTGCGGGGTTGAAAGGGTACGGACTAGAAGTTGTCGAACGAGTGCCGCTATTAATTGAAACAAATGATTACAATTCAACTTATTTAGCAACAAAAGCTCAAAAATTAGGCCATTTGTTATTGCAAACGTATTTAATTACAGTAGCAATTGAATGGGAAAGCGAATTGCGATCGGTAACGGAACGCTATGAAAAATTAGAAAAGTTGCGTTATTTAAGTCATTCAGCACAATTATTGCTGCAAGAAGAAGCTAGACCCGTCGCGATCGCGTTATTTAGCAATCCTTCTTTGATTTTTCATTTGGGTTTCGATCGCGCTAATTTAGTCACCCCAGATTGGTATAAAAATTGTCATCATCCCTACGTACAAGCAATTAGCAATATTTTGGATACTTTGGGAACTTGGGAGCAAGTTAAATGCTTTGAGTTTTTAATTGCTTCGGGAGACGATCCCATGACAGGATTGCAAGTTAAGTTAGACCGACAAACTTTCCCAATCACTCAAAAACCTTCCGAACTTTGTTCTCAATTAGAAACGCAAATAATCTATAGCTTTCATCGCTAAATTGTTAAGTAAAATTAAATAATCAACAAGCGAAATCGCACCTTCTGAAACTCTATTGGTTAAAGTAGAATGGGGCAACTATCGCTCCTGGCTTACTACTACAAAACTATTAATGAAACCTCACTTAGAAAGCGACGCAAAAACCTTTGGCGATTGGTCGTATCTTGCGATCGCCAAACACTTCAAAAAAACGATTAAACACGAAAAAGAAGTTCTTAAAGACGAAAACCCAGAACAATTACATCAAATGCGAGTGGGAATGAGGCGTTTGCGAAGCGCGATCGTAGGGTTTTCACCTGCTTTAAATCTACCACCCGCAGCCGATGAAAAAAAAGTCGGTAAGATAGCAAGAATTTTAGGGCAATTACGAGATATTGATGTGCTTGGAGAGATTCTCAAAAATCAATATCAACCCGTTTTACCGACCAAAGAACAAAAACAACTTAATAAAGCGTTAGATGTATTAGCAGAACAGCGCGTTCGAGCCTTTGAACGAGTTGATGATATTTTAAAAGATAAACTTTATCTCAATCTCAAAACAGCTTTTCAAGATTGGTTAAAAAATCCTAGCTATCAAACTATTGCAGAAATTTCTATTGGAAATATTTTACCCGATCTTTTATTGCCTCAAATTAGTAAGCTTCTCCTTCAGCCTGGTTGGATTTTAGGCATCGATCTAAAGGAAAAAAATATTCAAGTTCGCGATCGCTTGACCAAAGAACAAGTTAAAAAGCTTTTAGATAACCAAGGAACTCTGCTTCATGAGTTGAGAAAAGAAGCCAAGCGATCGCGGTACAACATGGAATTATTTACTCAGTTTTATGGCGATAATTATCAAGATTATTTAACAGATATTAAAGCTTTACAAGCTGTTCTCGGTGATATTCAAGATAGTTTTGTCTTAGCTGAATTTCTTACAGAAGCTTTTGAAAAAGAATTTTCTAATAAAATGCCCGTCTTGGCAGAACAACTGACAGAAACTCGCTATGAAAAATGGCAAGAATGGCAGGAATTACAACATCGTTTTCTAGATAAAAAGACACGAAAAGATTTACACATTACTATTCTACAACCTATTGAAATCGAAAATTTCGAGACAGAAAGGCTGAAAAACCTGGAAGAACAAGAGAAAAACTAGTTAAACTTCACTTGTCCGCGGATGACTTCTTAAATCGCCGATGAGTTCTTAATATTAAGATAACCTGAAGATTACTTATCGATAAATAAGTTGTTCATACTAGATAATAGGCTTTACTCAAACAACTATCTAAAGTAAAACTTGGTAAGTCTATTAGTTTAATTAATTAAACCGCGAGTAGCGTTAAAAATTTGATGAGTTTGGGGTAAACTTAGAACAGGTTGTTTCCAATGTTATGTCATAACGAGGTGCGATCGCCAAGTGATATGTCAAGTCTTGACATCAGTTTTTAGCCAAACGTGCAAGCAATCTCAATAATAGGTGTGTGAGGATAGGCAAACAAAATGACAAAAATTTCTCTGGTCTTTTATTAAAACTGCTCCAGTCGTTGTAGGCGCTTCTTTTCTAGCGATACAAGGGGCTAGTGCTGCCACAGAAACTGCTACTGAAAAGCTAGCGTTTCAATCTCCAGAAAAGCTAGTGGCGCAGGCGCTGACCGAAGGGTCAACCACCAACAACAGCACCCAGCAGATGCTCAGACAGCGCGGTCAACTCAACCGGATGGACGGTCAGATTAATGGAAACGAAAGCGAGTCGATGGAGCAAATCACCAGCGTCTCGGAACTCAAAGATGTACAACCGACCGAATGGGCCTATGAAGCGCTACGCTCTTTGGTAGAGCGTTACGGTTGTATCGTCGGCTATCCCGATGGAACTTATCGAGGCAACAGAGCCTTAACTCGTTGGGAATTTGCAGCCGGGTTAAACGCTTGTATGAACACTATCGAGCGTTTGATTCAAGAAAATGTCGCGGTTTTAAAAGAAGACATCGACACGCTCAAGCGCTTAGCGCAAGAATTTGAAGCCGAACTAGCAGCATTAGGTGGAAGAGTCGATAACCTCGAAGCGAGAGTTTCATTCTTAGAAGACCATCAATTCTCTACTACGACTAAACTAAATGGGGAAGTTATTTTCGCCATTACCGATACCTTTGGCGAACCGATTGGAGAGAATGACGATTCTACACAAACTACCTTTAGCGATCGCGTTCGTTTAAACTTAGATACTAGCTTTACTGGCGAAGATCGCCTGCGGACTCGCCTACAAGCCAGTACCGTACCTCGACTATCGAACGCGACGGGAACGGATATGGCTCGCTTGGCGTTCGATGCTGGTTCTGCCTTTGACGATAATAATGTTGTCGTTGACGACCTTTACTATCGATTTCCTGTTGGCGAGAGCATTACTGCTTGGGTCGGCACTTCTGGCATGGATTTAGACGACGTTTTCGATCCGGTCAACCCCTACTTATCCGATAGTGGAACGGGCGCTTTATCGCGTTTTAGCCGTTATAATCCCACGGTTTATCGCGGGCCTCAAGGGGCAGGGGTCGGCATCAAATATGCCTTTGGCGATTTTCTTGATGTAACAGCCTTGTATCTATCCGATGTAAGTTCGGCTAGCGACCCAGAAGAAGGCAGAGGGATTTTTAATGGTTCCTACAGTGCGGGCGTGCAAGTCGGTGTCAGTCCGCTTGAGGAAATGAAGCTGGCGTTAACCTACATCCACAGTTACCAGCCAGAGGGTTTAGTGGATCTATTCGGCAGTACGGGCAGTCAATTAGCGAAAAGACCTTTTGGCGACGTTTCGACAACAGCCGATCGCTTTGGCGTACAAGGCAGTTGGCAAGTTATCGACCAAATTAATCTTGCTGCTTGGGGAGGCTATATTTTAGCTCATGCCCAAGATGGCCCGTTAGAAGATAATAAAGCCGATCTCTGGACGTGGAATGCCAATCTTTCTGTTGTCGATTTGGGCAAAGAAGGAGCCGTTTTATCGTTTGGCGGCGGTTTAATGCCTCGTGCTGCTTATGTTGAAGGCGGCGATCGCGATGCCAATGCTTCCTACATCATTGAAGCCGCTTACAAGTTTCCTGTTACTGACAACATTATCATTACCCCTGGCGGTTATGTCATTCTTGACCCCGAAGGAAATAACAACAATGGCGATATCTGGGTAGGCGTTATTCGTACTACCTTCAAGTTTTAATTCATAAAGTTCGCGATTTTGTTTTGGGAGGCGATCGCGAACTTTTTTATAAAAATTTAGGGAATTTCCCACTTCTAACAAGTTAACTTACTCATAATCTACGTCCTTTATACTGTGTCGCGATCGCAAGTTGGGAATTAGAATTGGTTGATTTATCATTCTTTCTAGGGCGCAAGCCTTGCACCCCTACTGCCCCATCTTCTTATACCAGTTCAGGACTAATCACTAATGACTCTTAAACGTCGAGAATTTTTATATTTTCTAGGAGCAAGTGCTGGGGCGATCGCCCTGAAAGCGTGCGGGCAAGAAACATTCTCTATGCCTTTTAGCCCTCCCAATTCGGATTCTGTCAATAAAATTAGTTTTAAACCCGTTCGAGTCCCTATGCCACTCGCTCTTGATGACATGGCAGCAGCCGAACAAAAATCCGTCTACAGCACTTATGAAGTTGTAGACGATTTGAGCTTGCCAGAAAGCTTTACTTACGATCTAATCGCTGCCTGGGGAGATAAGATAGGGAATTCTCGCTTCGGTTATAACAACGACTACTTGTCGTTTATCGCAACGAATCCTGACGAAGGGTTTTTGACGATTAATTTTGAGTATATTAGCGGCGGAACTTGGATGCAGACTTATCCAATGGTAATTGGGAAGTCCTTGCCGTTTGAAGAGGTAAAAGCCGCGACGAAAAACGCAGAAGACGGGATCGATGCCTTTGCATTGGCAGAAAATGACCCTATTAAAGCAAAAATTATTGAAATTTCCAAAGAAGGACTCATCGATCTTGGAATTGGCGTAATTTCTATCCGTCGCAACGCCGAAGGAAAATGGGAGAGGACTTATTCTAAGAGCGATCGCCGCATTACGGGAATTTCTGGTTTAGAAGACGGACGCTATCTCAAAGCAACTGGACCCGCGATCGCGATTTTTAACAAGTCCGATAAAAAAGGTTACGATGACCAACTCGGCGATAAAATCGTCGGAACTTTCCAAAACTGTGCGGGTGGGACAACACCTTGGGGAACGGTATTAAGTGCCGAAGAAAATTTTCAAGATCAAGTAAGCGAACCCGTTATGGCAGATGGTTCGTCTTTCGCTCCTGCTGACACTCCCTTTATCATTACCGATGAAGACGTAAATGGTCACGCTAACGTGTTCGGGTTGGCTGGCAATAAATATGGTTGGATGGTAGAACTCGATCCGGCTAATCCCGACGATTATGGGACTAAACACACTTGGTTGGGGCGCTATCGCCATGAAGCCGTTGCATTTCGGGCAGTTACGGGCAAACCATTAGCCGTTTATTCGGGATGCGATCGCAGGGGAGGACATCTTTATAAATTTGTCTCCCAAGAAGCAGTAGGGGATATTAAAGATAAAACCAATTCTCGCTTGATGGAAGCAGGAATGCTTTATGGGGCAAAATTCAATCCCGATGGGACGGGTCGCTGGATTGCTTTAAATCCCGATACAACAATCGATCCAGCATTACCCAGTCAAGTTGAGGGAAAAGACGGAAAAGGTACGGTTTCTTTACCCAACCCGGATCGCCTTGCAGGAGGCATTGTCAAAGCAACAACCGACAATGAGATTGCCGCTTTCAAAGAGCAGTTTAAGACGCTTGGCGACCTTTATGAAGGCGATCGCAACGAAAAACAAGGTGCAATTTTAATTGACGCTCATTATGCAGCTAATGCGGCGGGAATTACCTGTACGGCACGTCCTGAAGATACCGAAGTCGATCGGGACGGAACCTTATTTATTGCTTTTACTTCGGGAACGCCAGACAGCGATGGCGGCCCCGACAAGCAAATTTTTAAAGGGCCCAATCAAGAAACGCCCTATGAATTTGGTTGGATTATGCGCTTGCAAGAAGATAATAGCGATCCGAGTGCGATAACCTTTCGTTGGACGTTATTCGCAACCGGGGGCGAACCTGCCGAGGGAGGATTAGGCTTTTCTAATCCCGATAATTTAGCGATCGATCGCAATGGAAATATTTGGATGGTTACTGATATGTCTACTAGCAGTCACAATCAAGCGGTTGCTAGTCGAGTCGTCAAGGGTGAACCCGTTGGCGAAAAAGAATTATTGGGGTTATTTGGCAATAATTCTGCTTGGTTTATTCCCACATCGGGTGCTAATGCTGGTAAAGCTTATCCTTTTGCCATTTCGCCAATGGACACGGAAATCTGCGGTTTATGTTTTACTGAAGACGAACAAACGCTCTTTTTAGCAATTCAGCACCCAGGAGAAGTAGGAGGAATGCGACAAGACATGAAAACAGAAGTTCGTCAGTTCGATATGCGAACCACGACAGGAGAAGGTTTTATGCAGCAGCGGACGGTTCCGCTTGGTTCTAACTGGCCGGGAAAAAGTGCCAGCGACCCGCCCCGACCTGCGGTTGTTGCTATTCGACGCATAGATAAACAGTCCATAGCTAGTAATTAATCCCCGATCGCAGATAATTGTAAGGGCAAACTGATAACTGATGTACAGACGCGATATATCGCGTCTCTAGCAATAACTTATAAATGCTCGAATCCAGCTTAATTGTTTCCTGTCAAGCCCCTGTAGACTCTCCCCTGCACGATGCTAAAATAATCGCAGCTATGGCTAAAGCTGCCGTCATGCAAGGCGCAACTGGAGTAAGAATAGATACTCCAGAACACGTCCGAGAAGTGCGATCGCAACTCCCCGATATTCCCCTAATCGGGTTGTGGAAAAAACAATTTTCTGAATCGGACGTTTATATTACGCCGTGTTACGAACAAGCCATTGCGATCGCCGCTTCAGGTGCAGATATTATTGCCATTGATGCTACTCTCAGAGAACGTCCTAACGGCGAAACCGTCCCAGAATTAATCGAGAAAATCCATACCCAACTGGGAAAACAAGTCATGGCAGATATAGATACCATAGAAAGCGCGATCGCAGCAGCGGATGCGGGGGCAGATTTTATTGGGACTACGCTTTATGGATATACGCCATCCACCCAACATTGTTCCCCTCCAGGTTACTCGCTACTGACAGAAATAGTGGAAAGATTGCAGGTTCGCGCGATTTGCGAGGGCGGCATAAGTTCTCCCGAAGAAGCAAAAAAAGCCTTAGATTTGGGCGCTTATGCTGTTGTTGTCGGGGGGGCAATTACCGGAATCGATCTTAAAGTCAAAGCATTTAGAGCAGTGTTTCCTTAAATCCTATTCACCAATCCACGAACTACTAATTTTCATAATTCATCATTCATAATTCATCATTCCCTTGATAACTATCAAGCAGTAGCTACGGGTAACATAACCTTAAAAGTCGATCCCTTCCCTAGTTTACTAGTGACAGAAATCGAGCCGTCACAACGATTAAGCAGTTGTTGGACGATAGTTAAACCTAAACCCGCACCCTCTATTTCAGATGCGATCGCATTGCGTCCGCGATAAAAACTATTAAAAATCTTGGTCAAGTCATTCTCATCAATTCCAATTCCCGTATCGCTAACCGTTATTTCAACTACATCGTTGTTGAGATTCGCTTTGACGTGAACTCGCCCCTTAGATGGCGTAAACTTAAGGCTATTGCTGAGTAAATTGCGGATAACTTGCCCGATCGAATTTCTCGGACAGGAGACGGCAGGCAACCCCGCAGGGACTGTATATCCCAAGATAATCCCTTTTTCTTGAGCGAGCGATTGATAAATACTCACAATCCCTGGAATCATTTCTTCTAACTTGAGCGATGACTCCGATTCGTCGCTAGTATAGTTGATTCGATCTATATCCAGTAAACCTGCTAACAGAGAACTTTGGCGATCGCATTGTTGTTCGAGAAGTTGTAAGTAACGTTGGCGCTGTTCCTTTTTATTTTGAGTCGAATCGAGTAAGCACAACGCCGTTTTTGTTTTGGTTTGTATCTGACCGAGTTCTTGCGTTAAGTTGCTCAATAGTTCTTTATTAAAATTGAGCGCTTCCGTTTGCGTCCTTGTCATCGCTTCGGATTTAGCCGTACCAAGTGCGTCGTCGTGCTGAATTTGTTTGAGTAACAACGCTATCAGCAAGGATGAATCGACAGAAGTCGGTAAATTATCTGGAACTAACTCATCGGTTAATAAAACTTCTGGAGTAGTATCGGTAATCGCGATCGCGCTTTTAATAGATCCTAAAATAGTGGCGATCGCCGATGGCTCAAAACTATAAACTAACTTTAAACGAGATTGCGATAGCGCTCCTTCTTCTGCAACTGATGCTACTTGACGTTGAGCGAGGATAAGGCCGCAAAATTGCGGCGACAAAACGATAAAAAAGAATTCTCGTTTGAGTTGAGAACTGGTTTCTAAAACAATGGGGACGATGCGAGAGTTAGATGGTGGAGGAGTAGCAGTTGTTTCTTTAGGAAGATTGCACCAATAAATGCGATCCGTCTGTCCGTGCTGGCAATAGCGATCGATATCCGTTAACCAACGTTCGCTCTGAGGCAGTTTTACCCACAATGTCGCGGTTATTTTTCGTTCAATGAGAAAATCAACCATTGCCAATAAAATCGCTCTAAACGTCGTAGAACTTACTGCGAAGGAATGGAGAGGCGGCGAAAGAGCTTGAGTGAGTTGATAAAGAGATAGTTCGGTACTAGATAGTAAATTCATCGTTTTTAAAGGTATTTTTTCATTAACACTACCGCAGATGACTTCTTTTGGCTAATTGTAAGATTATTGATTATTTGTAGATATCTCGCTAACATCTATCCCCAGAGACTTTTGAATTTTGAGTTTTACAGCCTAAATTTTCTATATATTTTTCAAAAAAAATTAAGTAAGCTTAAGAAATTTTATGAAGATTCAAACGCCAGACTGGGTTAAGAATGCAGTATTTTATCAAATTTTTCCAGATTGTTTTGCGAAAACTCAACAATCAAAACCGGGGTTATGGATCTCTAACAATTTAGACGCTTGGGACGCTTCGCCATCCGTGCAAGGATATAAAGGCGGGGATTTATGGGGAGTTATTGAAAAGCTCGATTATCTGCAAGATTTAGGCATCAATGCCATTTACTTTACGCCAATCTTCCAATCGGCATCCAATCATCGCTATCACACCCACGATTATTATCAAGTCGATCCGATGTTGGGAGGAAATCTTGCCTTTGATGCCTTACTCGAAGCCGCTCATCAACGAAACATGAAAGTGGTTTTAGATGGCGTATTCAATCATGCCAGTCGCGGCTTCTTATTCTTCAATGATATTCTCGAACACGGTCCTTTTTCTGCTTGGATTGATTGGTTTATCATCGAAGGATGGCCTTTATCGGCTTACGATGGTAGCAAGCCAGCTAATTATGTTAGTTGGACGGGGAATCGCGCCTTACCACAATTCAATCATGCAAATCCTAACGTCCGAGAATATCTTATGCAGGTAGGAGAGTATTGGATTCAAAAAGGCATCGATGGTTGGCGGTTAGACGTGCCCAATGAAGTAACGATACCAGGATTTTGGCAAGAATTTCGCGATCGCATCAAAGCAATTAATCCTGATGCTTATATTGTCGGCGAAATTTGGGAAGATTCGAGACAATGGCTTGATGGCACTCAATTTGATGGGGTGATGAATTATCTATTTGCTGCCCCAACGATCGCGTTTTGTGCGGGCGATCGCGTATTGCGCGAATATGTAGAAGGACGCAGTTACTATCCCTACCCTGCTTTATCCGCCCCAGAATACGCCAAAAAAATTCAGCACTTGTTAGCTTTATATCCTTGGGAAATCCAGCTAACGCAATTGAACTTACTCAACAGTCACGACACGGCAAGATTATTAACCATTGCTGGAGGCGATAAAACGAGTCTGGAGTTAGCCACCTTACTTTTATTTACCTTTCCTGGTGCGCCGAGTATTTTTTATGGCGATGAAATCGGTTTGCCAGGAAAATTAGATCCCGATTCTCGTCGTGGTTTTCCGAAAGAAGAAAATTGGGATTTAGAAGTTTTCAACTCTCATAAAAAATTAATCGCTTTACGCCATCAATATAGTGCTTTGCGTACTGGAAATTACGAAATTCTTTTAGCTCAAAATGGCGTTTACGTATTTTCTCGTAGCTTAGGAACGGAAAAAGTAGTTATTGCGGTGAATGTCGATTTAACCCCTGCTGCAATAACTGTGGAATTTACGGATCTGAAAACCTATCCAGACCAATTATTATATGGAAAAGGAAGAGTTTTTTGGCAAGGGAATCGCTTGGAATTAGATATTCCTGCCCGCACGGGTTTGATTATCGGATAATGTTTGCGATCGCCCTACGGATAACTGCAAAGCCGATTGCCAGTTCAACAATTCTTTTAAAGATTAAGAATCTTGACAATTTAATCGATCGAACGATATATGTCAAATTTTACTAAAGCAACGATTATTAAAACCACAGAAACGATGTCAAAATACTATTCAAAAAACGTTTGGGCGAACTTTTGGAAGATGCAGGTTTAGTTTCTCCCGCGCAAATTGAAATAGCGCTTCAAGATCAAACTATCTATGCAGATATGCGCATTGGAGAAATTTTGGCATTGCGAGGATGGCTCAAACAAGAAACCGCCGATTTCTTTGTCGATAAATTGCCTACCATAAAAAAAACAACCGAATAAAAAACCCCTTGGAATTTATTTAAAAGAAGCTGCTTTATTAGACGAAAGCCAAATCAAAGCGCTTCTTGCCGAACAAATAAGAATGACAGCCCCTCGCGTTCGCTTTGGTAAGTTAGTCGTCCTCAAAGGGTTACTCAAACAAAATACCATAGATTTTTTCCTCGATAATTTATCGGCTAGAGCCGAACAAGATAAAGTTTATATCAGTCAAACGGTTCTTAAAACCCTCACCAATCATCCCTTTCAAAAATAAAAAAGAAAAGTATAGTAGGGGAGTCCAGAAAACTAATATTTGGTCACAGTTACTGAAAAAGTCTCCCCTTCAACCTTTGCCGTACAATTAGGTTAACGGAATCTTTAAAATAGCCTAATTAATGGTGACTTGGCTCGATTTTCAACTTTCAACGCCGCTACTTGATGCGTTGCTCGATAACAAGAAAAAAGCGACAGTTCCTTTTTATACCCCAGGACACAAGCGAGGTCGGGGAACGTCAGAAAGAATTAGCAATCTATTGGGGGAGCGAGTCTTTCAATTTGATTTACCCGACTTACCAGGACTGAGTTTATTTGCGAGTGAAGGCGCGATCGCAACAGCCCAGAAACTGGCAGCAGAAGCCTTTGGAGCCGATCGCACTTGGTTTTTAGTCAATGGTTCCACCTGTGGAGTCATGGCGGCAATGATGGCAACTTGCGCCCCTGGCGATAAAATTATTTTACCGCGCAACATCCACAAATCGGCGATCGCGGGATTAATCCTCAGTGGCGCTCATCCAGTTTTTGTGATGCCAGAATACGATCCCCTACTCGACCTCTCCCACAGCGTTACCCCAGACGCGATCGCCCAGGCACTAGCACAACATCCCGATGCTAAAGCTGTTATGGTGGTATATCCAACTTACCACGGCGTTTGTGGGGATATCGAATCGATCGCTACCTACGTCCACCAATACAATATTCCCTTACTCGTTGATGAAGCGCATGGGGCACATTTTGCTTTTCATCGAGGCTTACCCACGCCAGCACTAGCAGCAGGAGCCGATTTAGTCGTTCAATCAACGCACAAAACTCTCTCGGCGATGACGCAAGCATCGATGTTACACCTCCAAGGTTCTCGCGTCGATCCCAAGAGAGTTAACAAAACGTTACAACTCTTGCAATCGACTAGTCCAAGCAACCTATTACTCGCCTCTCTCGATGCTGCCAGACAGCAAATGGCAATGCAAGGCGAAGTGTTAATGGAGCATACTATTAAGCTAGCCCAGACAGCGCGATCGCGCCTAGAACAAATCCCCGATCTTTCGCTCTTAAAACCAGAACAAGCAATAACCCCAGGATTTCACGCCTTAGATCCTACCCGCCTTACCGTTACCGTTTCTAGATTAGGAATCGATGGATTTACGGCGGACGAAATTTTTGACCAAACCTTGGGCGTTACCGCAGAACTTCCAACGTGGCAGCATCTAACGTTTATAATTACACTGGGAAATACACAAGAAGATATCGATCGCTTGGTAGGCGCTTTTGAGGGATTATCCAAGGAGTTTAGGAAAGAAGACAGGATACACAATACAATATTGAGTTTCCATTCCCCAATCCCCGTTTGCCAATCCCCATGTTTATCTCCTCGCGATGCTTTCTTTTCTCCTACGGAAACTGTCTCAATCGAAGACGGGATCGATCGCATTAGTGCTGAAACCATTTGTCCCTATCCGCCTGGAATTCCTACATTACTCCCTGGAGAAAAGATTACTGCCGACGCGATCGCATTTTTACAAAAAGTTCTAGCGGTGGGTGGATTTATCAGTGGTGTGCGGATGAGAGTTTGCAACCCTGCAAGT